>DAOWFO010000054.1 GCA_030637965.1 Thermoplasmata archaeon | reverse complement strand
TCAATACTTAATTCAAATTTTCTCCCCATTTAAAGTAGTAAAAACGCCAATACCTATAAAAAGAATATGGTAAATTGAATTTCTACTGGTTAAAAAAATTCAATTTTAATTAGTTCACATAGTTTCAATACCTTCTATAAGGTGTGCCGATTTTTGAAAGTAGGAGATATCTAATTGACTCCAGTCATCACAATCTGGATGACCTGGCTCATCCCGGCTTCCATCGGAATAATCCAGCATAAGACCGTAATCTTTACCCCAAAGAATGCGTAAATTGGGTGCTGGTCGATACATCCAATGATAATTCATACAACTCTCATAATTCTTCCAATAATCAATCGCTTCCTTACTTGCATTATCTATTCCTTGACAGTAATCTATGAGATTACAGGTATGACCGGTTTCATGCATCACCTGAATAGATTGAACTATTCTACGCATTCGAGGTTCAATGTTGAATCCACGGAATAGTTTTAACAAAAAGTATGGTGATGCACCAATACCCATAGCGTCATACCATCCTTTATTATCCTGAGGATGTGCCCAACCAGCATCATACATCATAACTAGGTATCTAAAAATTCCCTTCCTGTCATCATCAAAATGATATTTATAATATTCAGATAAAATCCCAGAAGCTTGTTCCATATATTCACCATAATGATCAAAGTATTCTCCTCCGCCACCCATACGTCCATCATCAATATGTACAGTAATAGAATTTGAGGTATTACGTGCCCGAGGATATTGTCTTTGACTGAATTTTTCAATAAGAAGTTGTTGAGACTCCTCCCAAAAAACATAATCTGGACCAAAGGTTTTTCCCTTCATAAAATCAGCTTCGATATAAATCTCTGGCTGGAAGGGGCTGGCTAGCCATTTTTCCATTTTATATTCTTCAATATTATCCAAGCCATCGAAATCAGGGTCAAGGAAGGAATGATTGTCACTTAAATTATGAAGATACCCCCATTTCCATTCCCAGGTTGTTGGAATGCCATCCATGTCAGGGTCAAGATTTGAATCATCTATCATAGGATTAGTATTAAGCTTATTTACTTCAGTCCAATAAGGTATACCATCACCGTCATAATCCTTTAATCGAACGTCAAACCATACTTCATAATTTTCACCATTAAAGTGGCCATATCCATCTTTATCCTCAAAGTAATCATCTCCAGTCCATCGTCCTTCTTTTGAGTTGAATTCCAAGACGATTTTTTCAACTTCATTCACAGTTTTTTGAAGTAAACGTTGTTCTGTTTCAAAGATAGTAAACTGGATATCAACATATTCTTGGTCATCATCTATAGGTGCAAATTGTTCCCAACCACGATACCATGTATCCCATCCTGTGAAAGAAAGCTTTTCTGAGCCTTTACCATCAATCGTTAAGTTATAAGAAAAACTTGGCTGTTTCCTCCACGAGGTTCCTTTTTTTCTCATTACCTCTTCAATGCCATGTTTTCGTATACGTTGTATTTCAAAATTAACAGCAGGAGGTGTCAACGGGCTAATACGGTCATCTATCTCTTTAATAATTTCATTTTCTTCTTTTATTTTTTCTTCTTCTGTAAAATACTCAAAATAGAGATATATTCCTAGGGTAATCAAAATTACAACGATTAGTACCGTCATTACAACAATCATTTTTTTGATTGAATATTCCTCCTATATGTCATATTTTTCCTTATATGAAGAAAATGTATGCAAGAATAGTATATGGTTTTATTTATATTTAAACATTTATTCATATGAAAATCATCTTGGAAACGTCTATTTTTATTATAAACAGAACATTTAAATTAGGGTAGATAATTAATTATTTAATGATAAATCAGGGAGATTAAGGTGTTATCATCTTACATCCATTATTATCTTTTTTAAAGTTTCAAAGTTGAATTGTGTTCCTGAACAGCCATTTTTTATCAATGGTATATTTTGTGCAGCTATGTTGAATCGTTCTAAAATTTTTGATGCAAGACCTATCTCTTCAGTACATGCTACTCCGATAATACCGCTATAAGAATTTTTCTGAAAAATCTTTTTGACACAAGAACTGCCTGGCAATACATAAACATCATAGTTTACTTTTTTTGCAAGTTTTGTAGCTTCATTTACTTGGCAATCATTCGAACAATGATTGCATAGATATGATGAGGTTACTGGATCGAAATCTGCCTTACATCTTGAATCCATGTACTTTCTGCAACAATGGGGAAGAAACAATACTCTTTTGTTCGTCTTTAGAAAATGCTCTTTATGAAGGCAGTTTTTTATGTTCGCTTCAATAAGATCCTCTATTACAGTTATTGATTCACTAACAGATAATCCTGTAATTTTATCTATATTGAATTTTTTAACTAAGTTTATTGCTATTTCTCCAATCTTTTCAGTGATTTTTTCTTTCTCCGAAAACTCTGCAATTTCTTTAAAAAAAGCTTGTGACATTTTCGATAAATCAAAATTAAAGTTATATGACATTATCTCATCTCATTATATTATTTTTAATCTGAAGTAAATTGTATTAAAATATATTATAAATACATTGTTATACAAGTATAGCCATATTTTGTCTTAAAAAATGAAATTACCACGTTTTCCCTAGAAAACAGGATTTTATGTTGAAAAAGGGCTTTTAGATTTTGAGGAGAATAAAAAGATAATTTAAAACAAGTAATCTTTTACTAAAAAACAAAATCATTTAATAAATTGCTACAAAAGTAGCAAATAACTATTTAGAAAAAATTTATATCAGCATATTGTATCCATTATCATGAAATAGGTGAGATGAGAAAATGAAGATTAATAATCCACGGGAGTTAGTTGGAAAAGAAGTATGTGATGTAAATGGAAACACGATTGGAACAGTGGACAAATACTGGAATAGCTGGAACACTGAGTATCCAGGATATTTCTTTGGAATAAGATCAACTGAAAAAACAAAGGATAGATGGTTCAGAGGAACAAACAAACTCGTCCCAATATATAGCGACTACATAAGAGAATGGGGCGTGAATATAACCCTAAACAAAACGGTGGATGAGTTAGGTCGATTTTGGTACAAAACTATTCCTTGCGGAACTACAACCTGTCCAACAGATGATTTAATCGAGAAACCTGTTTACGACAAGAACCATTCAAGGGTTGGAACATTCTATGGTTGGGTAGAAAGTGATGGTACATTCAAACACTATGGATGCTTCGTAGATCCTTACCTATGTGATATCTGGAAAATGCCATTCAATACATTAATGCCGGTGCCTATCGATTTAATAACCGATGTAAAAGAAACCATAACATTAGATAAAACGTTAGAAGAGCTCAAAGCATATTGGAAGCAGCACTACAACTTCAAATAAAAACGAATAATTTCTTCAGCTCCGAGAGGCCGTACACAGCCTCTCATTTTTTACAAGTGGTTCATCCATAAATTAATATGTAGGTTTTAAATTATTAGGCAGGTTGTATTAATGGCAATTGGTTTTATACTTATAAATACCGCACCTGGACATGAACATGAAGTATTCAATAAGCTTTCTCAAACACAAGATATTGTAGAAATTCATTCTCTCTTTGGAGAGTTTGATATTATAGCCAAAATTGAGGCAAATGATTTTGAAGGACTAGGAGAAATAGTAGTCAATAAGATCAGATCAATAGATGGGGTAATAGATACTAAAACATTGACAGGAACGAAATTTTAACAATATAGGCGTTTATCCAGTACTCGTATTTTTTGAGAAAGAGACAAGATGACAAATCTATTACCATGATATAATATGTGTTTGAATGTTATGTCGATTACAACTTCTATTCACAATACGGACATGTTTCAGCATCCTCTAAAATGTCTTCCCCACACTTAGGACATCTCTTATAAATCTTCATGTGTTCTCTACCTCTTAAATATATTTCTATAGCATGCATTCCTAGAAATATTTATTCATTTTTTCTTCCTTCTAGATTTTAATAGCTTCTCCCTTTCACGTATCTCCTTTATCCTTCTCTCCTTATGACTCTGATGGATGTCGCTCTTATCTTCCATTTTCTCCACCTCAACTTTATTAACACTACTCAAAAAACCCATTCTTTTTCATAATGTAAACACCCAAATCTCAAGGTCATCAGGCAAATCCTCTCTCTCGATATCCATCTCGTTTCCAACATGCAAAATCCTAATACTGCTTTTCAATAAAAAAGAATCAACCT
>DAOWFO010000047.1 GCA_030637965.1 Thermoplasmata archaeon | reverse complement strand
TATCAAGAGGGCGATATAAAGAATAAGAAGATAACCCAACAAAAGAGACCATTTTCGCTATTTACATGTAAGAAAGAAGAATTCAAAGATTGGTTCGATCCATTATAAGATCTTTTATTTTAGTATATTTTTCTCATTTTTCTTAGATTCTATTATATTTAGATTGTATAAGATAATAGTTTTTTAGCTACACATATGTCCAACAATAGCATTCTGTCCAATCGATATACCGCCATCTCCGTTGGAAACACGATTATGACATGTAAGTAATAATCCAGCCTTTTTAACCTGTTTTTCGACCATCTCTATTATTGGTATATTATATGATACTCCTCCAGTTAATCCAATGGATTTAATACCACTGTTGCCTGCATGTTCAATTGCAATATTTGTAAGACTATTGACTATCATTTTAACCATAGAATAAGAAATATCTGCTTTCATTTTTTCTGTTAAAGGTTTTTTAATTTCATCAACCTGTCTAAATAGATCAGTGGTACCTACAATCCCGTTTTTTACTTCTATATCGAAAGAATATTTTGGTTTACCATTTTCAAGGTATTTCTCAAGCTTCATTGCAGGTTCGCCATCATATGTTCTCATCTTACAGATATCAAGATAACAAGATAAGGCATCTAAAACCCTACCAATACTACTTGATTGTGGTGCCTTATCCATCATTTTACTTAGAACAAGTGCCTCTTTATCAGTAAAATATTTTTCTTTATCAAACTTTTTGAATATTGCATATACGAGACGTCTAGGATCATATGTAGCCTTATCACCCCCCAACAAAGAAATGTATTCTAAATGTCCAATTCTTTTAAAAGTATCGAAATTTGAAACTAATACTTCTCCTCCCCAGAACTTGCCATCATTACCATAACCAAGTCCATCAAGAGTTAAGACAACACTTTCGTCAATTTCATTGTCAACTAAAAGAGATATTGCATGTGCCCAGTGATGTTGTACTTCAAATAACTGTGCTGAAAACTCCTCTGCAAACTTTTTGGCAACTTCTCTTGAATTGTATCCGGGGTGTAAATCCATTGCGACTGCATCGATTTTTTTCTCTTTCATAGCCAGTTTCATTAGATGTAAAAGACTTTTCTTTAAAAATTCAAGAGTTGGATAATACTTAGAATTGCCAATATATTGGGTTACATATACTTTTTTATTGCAAGAAATTGCACCGCAAATATTCTCTCCAGCACCAACACTTAAAATACATTTATCATGATTTACTTCAATTGGCTCTGGTACAAAACCCCGAGATTTACGTAAAAAGAATTTGTTTCCTTTCCATGTTCTTACAACCGAATCATCTACCCTATTCGGTATATCTCTATTATGAAGGAGATATGCATCAGCACTTAAACTAAAGGCCTCATTATTTCCGATCATCATAGGTTCTCCAGGAATGTTAGCAGAAGTCATTATCAAGGCATTAGATTCTAAAAAAGAGAAAAGAAGATGATGTAAACCAGTATATGGAAGACAGAGACCGATAGTGTTTAAACCGGGAGAAACTTGTTCTGCCTTTTTCTTCTTTACTAGAACAATCGGTTTGTTTTGTGATAGTAATAATTTTTTTTCGTTCTCATTAATTTTCCCATACTGTTCTGCAGTTTTAATGTCTTGTACCATAGCTGCAAATGCTTTCTGTGGCCTTCCATACCATTTTCTGAATTTCGCTGTTTCATCAATTCTGCAACATAAGTGCATTCCTCCCCAGGATTTTATAACCCCTATCTTACCAGAATCAATGAATTCTGCAAAACGTTTTATAACACTATTCCTCTCTAAGATTTTCTGATTTTTATCATACAGAGTATAAGAGGGGCCACAATCTTTACACGATATCGTCTGTGCATGATAACGGCGGTTTAATGGGTCCGTATATTCTTTCATACATGTTTTGCATAATGGGAATTTATCCATTGAGGTTCGCTCTCTATCATAGGGTACCTCTTTAATAAGACTGAACCGTGCCCCACATATAGTACAGTTTGTAAAGGGGAAATGATACCGTCTATTACTATGATCAAGAAGTTCGGAACTGCAATCGTCACAAATTCCCACATCGATTGGAATAAGAGATTGTCGTTCTCCCTCTTTGCTAAAAAGAATTTTAAAATCATTAAAAATTCTCTTATCATCCTTTGTAATGATATCTGTTATCTTTGCTATTGAGGGCAGTTGTTTCTTTACTTGTATAATAAATTCATCAAAATCTCTATCAACAACTACCTCTACTTCAGAACCTTTATTTAAAACATATCCTTTTATACCTAGCTTTTTTGCAATTCTATAAATTGTTGGTCTAAATCCTACTCCTTGTACTACTCCTTTAAATATAAATTTCATTAATTATTACCAATTATTCAACAATTAAAGCCTTAGCATAAGGATCAGAATCAGCAAGTAAGAATTCATCACCCATAGAAAGGCAATTTGTTGGGCATACATCATTACATTGACTACAGAAGCAGCATCGACCAATGTATATCTTTATTTTTTTATCTTCTTCTTTATATTCAATTGCTTCACAAGGACAAACCTTTATACAAAGTCTACATCCGGTACACTTTTCTTTATCATATATTATTTTTCCACGAAAACCAGGAGGTGTTGGAATAGGTGGATTAATTTTTGCCTCGCCTGCACCAACTGCTTTGAGATATTTCGTTGTATTAGATGGCTGATATTTTGCTGGAAACTTATTTGTCCAAGGCTTCTTAAACATTTGAGAGAGAACCTTTGGAAGCATAGAAAAACCCATTAACGCATCAACCTCCTTGTTTTTTCAACACTCAAACGATAAAGCTCTTCTTTTCTAAGTTCATATCTATTTCCATCTTTAATAATTCCAATACGATTTGTACAACTCATACACGGATCAGTACTTGCTGCAATTATTGGTATATCCGCGATTTGCTCGCCTTTAAGCATTGGAATCCATGGAAGGATATTATTATAAGTAGGAGCTCTAACTTTCCAAGTAAAGGGTGCATCTTCACCAGTTAGTTTTACATAATGAATAACTTCACCACGTGGTGCTTCATGTCGACCCACACCTTCACCCTCAACTTTTTTAAGTTGATTAAGAAGTTTAGGTATTTTTGGTTCTGATACTAAGTCACCATTTGGCATTTTATCAAGACATTGTTCAATAATATCTATTGATTGCTTAATTTCTAATAAACGCTGTATTATCCGATCATATACATCTCCGTTAACTTCACCAGTTAGTATATCCGGAGTTATGTAATCAATATCGAGATCACCATAAGCAAAGTAAGATGTATCAATACGAACATCTTTTTTAATAGCACTTGCTCGAGTAGTTGGACCAACTGCACAAAGTTTGAGTGCATCATCTTTTGTAAGGATTCCTACCCCCTGACTTCTCAATTTAATTGTTTTATCATCTAAAAAGATATGTCTGATTTTTTCAAAATTATCTTTAAAATAATCAAGAGATTTGGTAATTTGAGGTAACATATCTTTAGTAATATCTCGACGGATTCCACCAATTGTCAAAATTCCTTTTGTTACACGGTTACCGCAGAGAAATTCAGTTAAGTCCATCATTTTTTCTCTCATTTCCCAAGTTAAAAATAAAACTGTATCAAAACCAATTTCGTGTGCTGCAACTCCCGCCCATAATACGTGTGATGTGATACGTTCAATTTCAGCTTGTATAACGCGTAAGTATTCGGCTCGTTCTGGAACTTCAATGTCAGCTGCAGCCTCGATACCAAGAGCAAATGCTGCTGGATGACAATATGAACAAATTCCACAAATTCTTTCTGCTAAGTATAATATCTGAATTGGATTACGTTTGCGAGAAGCCCACTCAATTGCCCGATGTACATGACCAAGTTTTACATCAACATCAACAATTCGCTCTCCATCAATTTCAAACTCTAAAAACACAGGTTCTTTAAGCGCAGGGTGTATTGGTCCAACTGGAATGTTGTAAGTTGTTTTTGTAGTAGTTTTTGACTTCATTTTTTATTCACCTCATGTAGATTTTTATAATATTTTTCAGGACCTGTTTCATCTCTTCTCCATGGATATACATCATCTGGCCAGTCATCAGGTAAAAATAATTTTCTATTATCAGGGATACCTTTAATTTTTACTCCTAAAAATTCTTGTTTTTCACGCTCAGTTATAAGAGCACCTGGAATCAAGTCACAAATTGACTCTATTTCGGGTTTTGATTTTGGAAGTTCCACTGAAATATGAAGATTTATTTCCTTTAATCGTTCGCCATAATTTACAGTAAAATGATAAATAAGTTCAATATTTTTCCCAAGATCATTACCTGAAATAACAGCTAGATGAGGATATTGATATTTTATAAGATGTTTTATAACGTCCTTAAATACAGTTTTATCAATTTTCATCCAAATAGTTGATGTTTCTAATTTCTTTGAACCAGCAGCTCGCTTTTTTATATCAATTGATATTATCTTGGTTTTAAATTCATCTTTGAAATATTTAGTAAGTTCTTCTAAAGTTTTTTTCTCACTCATTCCTATGCCTCCAAAGTTTCAAGTTTTACCCATGCTTGTGCAACAGCATATATAATTGCTTCAGGTCGAGGTGGGCAACCAATAGCATGAACATCAACTGGTAAAATTTTATTGACAGGGCCTACAAGATTATAAGATTCGTAAAAAACATCACCAGTGTTACCACAATTACCAATACAAATTACCGCTTTTGGATCGGGCATTTGTTCATAAATACGTTTTACTTTATCTGCCATTTGCCGTGTAACTGGTCCAGTAACTAACAACACATCCGCATGGCGCGGAGATCCTACAAGTTTTATACCGAAACGTTCCACATCATATCGAGGGCATAGTGCTGCTATTATTTCAATATCACAACCATTACAGGAACCGGAATTGCAATGATAGACCCATAAAGCCTTTTTAAAAGATTTTGGAAGTCCTTTTGCCATAAGTTATTACCTCTTGATTAATTATATGTTATGGAGGTAATCCAATATGCTATTTAAAAATTTGCGATATAAAACCATATATTTTAGCAAATTCGTGGTACAGGATCCGCAATAGGCTTATTTAGAATCCTCTTACCACCTACTGTGGTTTCTAATACTACACCCTTTACATTATCTGAAACATCACCTACTATTGCCGCATTTTTCCCAAGTGTATGCCTTTTAAGGGCTGTAAGAATTTCATCAGCTTTTTCTTTTACAACACCTAGTATAACTTTTCCTTCATTACCTATCTCAAGTGGATCAAGTCCTAACAGATCACATGCAGATCTTACCCCATTAGGAATTGGAATTGTTTCTTCATTAAGCACTATTCCAACTTTTGATTTCTCGCTAAATTCATTCACAGTATTTGCAAGTCCCCCCCGTGTTGGGTCTTTAGCAGATACAATACCACCAATTGTAAGTACTTTTTCCATGAGATTATTTAATGGAGCAACATCGGATTTTATTTCGGTATCAAAACCGTAACCCTCTCTAAAAGACATTAAAGCAATACCGTGCTCACCAATATTACCCGATAAAATAATTTTATCACCGTTTCTTAGATTAGAATCAAGAAGCCATCTCTTTTCAAATGACCTATAACGTTTTATCTCATCAATGTTCTTATCGAGAAAAGTGGTTCTTTTTCCTATACCACTTGTATTAATCATAAACTCTTGAATTGCACCCTTTTCAACAACCTTTGTATCACCTGTAATAATGGGTACTCCTGCCTCATCTGCAAATTTACCCATACTTTTAACTATTGTATCAAAGGTATCTACAGATAGTCCTTCTTCAACAATAAAACCAGCTGAAAGACCAATAGGGTTTGCACCCATAACGGCAACATCATTTATTGTTCCCGAAATGGCCAGTGAACCAATATCCCCGCCAGGAAAAATAATTGGCTGTACTGTATGTGAATCAGTAGAAAAAACAATATCATCAACAACAGCTGCATCATCAAGCATTGAAAGAGAAACTTCAGTTTGCGTAGATTGTTTGGTAAAATATTTTATAATTTTTTCTTTAATAAAATTATCCATTAGTTCTCCACCTGCACCCTGAGCAAGTTTAATTTTTTCTTTCATAATAAAACTCTCATTTCTTCAATCTTAATTTATCTGAAAGATTTGTTTAGGCCAAAAAGTTTTCCTTTTTCATGGGGTTTCAAAATAAGTAAGATCTATATTTCCCCAATCATCATAGTCTCCCCAACCATGCGTACCATCTGAATAATCAAAAATTCTGTAAGTATATTGGTAGTTCATAATACTTCTATAATTTAAAATAAGCCAAAAAAATATCTGCCAGGGGTATTTACCAAACCAGTTATCACAACCAAAAGGTTCTCCAAATCTAATACCAAAATTATGTCCCATTTCATGCATTATTGCAGATCCGTATAAATATTCTAATGTTTGGTTTAATAAGATTTTTTTTGTCTTTTTTTCTTCCATGTGACTACTTGACATTACAAAACTATTCGTACCAGGCATGTATCCCGAATATGGTGAAGTATCTCCACTAAAAGCATAACCCTTCATATTACTAAGATTTACAATTATTCCATAGTGGAATACGCCTCGTCTCCATTCATTTTTATCATCTTTAATGAAATATTTAGCATATATTTCTAAAACTTCATTTTGTTCAGTTTTATCGTCAAATGGTATTAATTCCCCCCCATTGATTTCACCAGTATCTAAATGAAAAACAATATCCCTTCGATGAAATGGATTTTTTATATATTCTTTTGATTTTTCTGGCAATAGACTTTGTTCTCCATTAGGGCCTTCTTCCATCCAGTCAATTTCTAAAAAAATGTCTTTTCTAAATGGATCAGAATGAAAATCCGATGTTAGATATTCTTCAACATTTGAAATACTGTCATTATCATCATCAAGATGATGATGGTTTTCCTTCATTAATGGATCGTAACCCCATTTATGCTCCCATTCAATTGGAATTTCATCGTTATCAAGGTCCTCGCCTGTGTTATCCACTTCAGGGTCAGTCCCATATACATTTTCTTCCATCCAATATGGTAAACCATCTCCATCGGCATCATTTTGATAAATGTTAAACCATAATTCACAGTCTCTTACATTATTATCTAAATTTCCGAATCCACAACCACACAATCTTCCATAACCACTGGCGTCCCCAATATGGTCGTCTCCCGTCCAGTTCCCAGTTTTAATACTGTAATTTAGTTCAACTTCATTATTTCCAGTTCCAATATCGCACAAAATATTATTTGAGTCCCATAACTGTATTTTAATATCTACAAATTCCTCATTATCAGGAACATCATTGGTTATTGACCAGCAATTATACAAATAACTCGAATCATTCCAAATTTGGCTTGTGAATTCTCCTTCGTTAATAAAAACTTTAACAAAGAAATTTGGTTCAGGTAAGTAATCGATTTCAACAAGAGATCTTATAGCATATATCTCAACAGTAACGTTTATATCAACTAGTTTGTCAAAATCTTCTGTCATTAGCGCTACCATCGGCGATGCATAAACTATTCCTAATCCATTAAAAATTATTATTATTGAACATATTATTGATATTATTTTTTTCATGGTATTCCTCAACATAATTAAAAGAAATTTAATTTAATGTCTAGTATTTTTGATATGAATATATATTCTCCTTGATATTAGTATTGATTTTTTTTATTTTGTCCCCAATATA
>DAOWFO010000073.1 GCA_030637965.1 Thermoplasmata archaeon | reverse complement strand
TAGCAACCATATTCTGAACAACTACCTTAATATCCTTATTCTTAAACACATCTGCTCCTATCTTCCTTAATTTTTCAGCTACTATTGCAACAACCTTATGCACGTCCTCAACACTTTTCGCACCAGTGATATTAGCCTTACCGCTTCTAAATAGGAGGGTAGCTGTCTTCGGATTTCTTACTTTATAGACTAACCCAGGAAATTGTTCATGCTTATATTCAGTTTCTTCTGGTGATTGTGCTATCATATCTAAGTCTAATTTCTCAGCTAATGTCGCAGATGCTACAATATTTACCACCTTTATGTCTACCATATAATTATCATCTCCCTGTCGTCAAACTTCCGAAATGATAAATCCCCTATTAAAACAATACCCTTGTACTGATTTTTATCCCCACTTGCCAATAAAGTTTGCTAACTTTTTCCCGCTCCAAACTTCAATCAGAAGGGCAGTAACGTGCATATCAGAGGTTTTAAGGCATTATCTCCGCTCATTCCTTCCGAGAGAAAATGGTTATTCATTTTTTATGTTGTTCTTCCTTCGAATGCCATAGCAAGCCATACACAATCCTTTAACTTTAGCTTTATTGTTGCATCCAGGTACATTGCAGGTTTTGCCTCTGTTGTCTTGGTATTTCATTCTCTTTTCTCCCTTTCTATGGTGGTTCCAACTCATTAGTCAAAAGTTAATTTGTCATATTCCTATGTTGTAAGGTTATCCGCAATTTTCTCATTTTAAACCTATATCAGAATCTGCTCTAATATAATATATTTGTGGCACAATTATTCCTCTGATCATCGTTTATTATAATATTTTCTTTTAAATAAGGTATTATAATTAGGACTTCTGTACTTAAAGTCGTAATTTTGCTCTTAAAATCCTTCAATTTTCATACTTTAAGTGCAAAAGTTGTTCTTGATAAAAAATTCTTAATGTGGTTTTATTTCAAATTAAAAATAGGTAAAAAATAATAATTTTTACTATGTAGAAAAGCAACCCTCGATATTTGAAGGATAAAAAGATGTTGAAAATTGAAATAACTAATGAATCTAATCAAATAAAAACAAAAGTTATAATACGTGTTTCATTTTGCGATTAATGTTATTTGGAGAAATGATGTGAGTAAACTTAAGATTTTGTATATTACTCCTTTACGAGGGGGCATTGGTCATTGGAGTAGATGTTTAATAGAAGAGCTAGATAAATTAGCTGATATAACACTAGTAACATTTAAAAGAAAACGGAAGGAAGATGACACCAAACCATTTACAAGGATTACGGATGATTTTATCTTAGAGGTAATAGAGCCCGAAAGACCGCATCATATCATTGAATATAACAATAAAAAATCTTTGGAAGATCTGGATAAACTCACAGATAAGATAAAACCTGATTGTGTATATTTTATCATGTGGGCTGGGAGACAAATAACTTGGTTTTTAAAGGAATACTCAAAAATATTGAAAAAGAAGAACATACCTATAGTGTTAACAGTCCATGAAGCTTATCCTCAGATAGTTCAAGAAGGTGACTTACAACTCTTCACTGATGCATATGTCCATGCAAATCATATAGTCGTCTTGACTGAGAATGCCCTATCTGATCTTAGGAATGCAGGGATTACCATTCCAATTAGCTTTGTTCCTCATGGAAACTATCATGCGATGAATAAAGATAAGGTTGATGATAGAGAAGCACGAGATATTATTAGTAAACATCTATCAATTCAGATAGGTGATACGGTACGTGTAGTACTTTTTTTTGGCTTTATAAGGGATTACAAAGGATTGATATATCTGATTCGAGCAGCTCCATACGTATTGAAAAAATTACCCGAAACATTATTTATTGCAGCTGGCTCTCTGGAGTTAGCAGAAAAACAATTACAATATCAAAATGAGATTCAAAAACTAGGTTTAGAAAACAAATTTCTTCTATTCGGCGAATATATAAAAGACTATATTCTGTTGGAATCCTTCTATAAAGCTGCTGATATTGTCGTTTATCCATATATAGGGATCAGTCAGAGTGGTGCAATGTTTACAGCAATAGGAATGAAACGACCTGTTATTATCAGCGAACTTGGTTCTTTTATTAAAAAATTAGAAAAACAAGGCGTAATAATGACATCTCAACCAAAAGATCCTAAATCAATATCAGAAAAAATAGTATATCTTTTTACCCACGAAGAGGAGCGGAAAAAATTATCAGAAAGAGCATATCTTATCTTAAAAAAAGAATATAACTGGAAAACAATCGCAAACGATTATATTACAATATTTAAAAATTTGAAATGAATATTGGTTTTTTCTTTTCCTAGTTTTTTTGATTATTGACGAGGGAAGAACATGTCATTTATACCAGCATTTGAGTTAGGTTTATGGAACTCTTGGATTTTTATTATCCCATTATTAATCTATTGGTTTTCTGGAATTAAATTTCTGTTTTCTAAAAAGATCCCGTAAAATACTCCTCCTGAGAAAAAGATTAAAGTATACTAATAAAAAGGTGTTAACTATATGAAAATTAGTAT
>DAOWFO010000014.1 GCA_030637965.1 Thermoplasmata archaeon | reverse complement strand
TAGGCCGTGGCACTCTTCACATGCGCCAAAAGGACTATTAAAAGAGAACATCCTTGGTTGGAGTTCTTCAAATATCATTCCACATTTTAGACAGGTCATTTTTGAAGAATAAATTCGTTCGTTGTCTTTTTTATTAAGGATAATTAAAAGTCCGTCTGATTTTTTCAATGCATTTTCACATGCCTCAGCAAGTCTTGACTTATCAGTGGGATTTAGTCTATCAATAATAATTTCTATATCGTGTTTTTTATATCGATCTAGGATGATTTTTTCATCTGTTCTATATATTTTCTTGTCTACTCTTACCCGAGTATATCCCTCTTTATCCAGATCCTTAAAAAGTTGTTCATATGTCCCCTTTTTTTGTCGAATAATAGGTGAAAGAATTGTTATCATTTTATTAAAATCTTTTCCAATTCTTTTTGCAATTTTTTGTGGAGATTGTGATTCTATTTTCAAGTTATGTTCGGGGCAATAAGGCATTCCTATTCTTGCAAAAAGTAATCTAAGATAATCATAGATTTCAGTTATTGTACCAACAGTACTTCTTGGATTTTTACTTGTTGTTTTCTGCTCAATTGATATTGCAGGTGAGAGTCCTTCAATACTATCAACATTTGGTTTGCTCATCAACCCCAAAAATTGCCTTGCATATGCAGAAAGCGATTCAACATATCTTCTTTGACCTTCTGCATAAATTGTATCAAATGCAAGTGTTGATTTACCTGAACCAGATAGTCCTGTAATTACAATGTATTTGTCTCTTGGAATTTTGACATCTATGTTCTTCAGGTTATGTTCTCTTGCTCCTTTGATATTTATATATTTCAACTTCTTCCCCCTAGAAAATCAGAACTTTTAGAGGTGGTCTTTTTAATAATTTTTTTCCTTGAATATTTTTCTACATTTATTTGCTTATATTCAAGTCTTTCTACGGGGTAATTTTAACTAACATAATCTCTTTTAATTACGAAAGGAAGAAAAAAAAGAATTACAAGTTTTCAGAGTTGTTCATTATATTTTTATATATTTGGAAGTTCCATCATTGCCTTTTTGATCAATTCATCTGGATGATCGTAATCTTTGATTTCTTTGTTATGATATGCATCATATGCAGAAAGATCGAAATGTCCATGACCACTATTTGCAAATACAATTGTTTTCTTTTCGTTTTTCTTTTTGCACATTAGTGCAAAATCAATTGCTGCCTTTACAGCATGAGCTGCCTCAGGTGCCACAACAAAACCTTCAGTTTTAGAAAATAACTCTGCAGCTTCAAAGACTTCTTTTTGATAATAAGCAACAGCCTCCATATATCCATCTTTTGTCAATTTACAAAGAAGTGGTGAATCGCCGTGATATCTAAGACCCCCTGCATGTATCGCAGCAGGAACAAAACTATGACCAAGTGTATACATTTTTAGAAGAGGAGTAAGACCGACACTATCTCCAAAGTCATAGCGGTATTCGCCTTTAGTAAGGGTTGGACAAGCGAGTGGTTCAACCGATACAATCCTCAAATCTGGTTTTTCTCCAATTATTTTATCTCTAACAAAAGGAAAAGCTGCCCCAGAAAAGTTACTACCTCCTCCAACACAACCAATAACGATGTCTGGATAATCGTCAATAAGTTCAAATTGTTTTTTAATTTCCTGCCCAATTACTGTTTGATGAAGTACTACATGGTTTAAAACGGAGCCAAGTGCATAATTAGTATTTTCATGAGTTGCAGCATCTTCAACAGCCTCACTAATTGATATTCCAAGGCTTCCTGAAGTATTGGGGTCCTTTCTATTGATTTCTCTTCCCACATTTGTAAGATTTGTTGGGCTAGAAAATACTTCTGCTCCCCAATTTTCCATAAGTACTCTTCGATATGGTTTCTGTTCATAGCTACATCTAACCATATAAATCCTGCATTTAATATTGAATATACTAGTAGCAAATGCAAGTGCAGAGCCCCATTGTCCTGCCCCGGTTTCTGTTGCAATTTTCTCAATCCCTTCTTTCATATTGTAATAAACTTGGGGTACTGCAGAATTAGGTTTATGACTTCCAGGGGGACTAACCCCCTCCCATTTGAAATATATCTTTGCAGGAGTTTTTAGAGCTTTTTCAAGACGGTCTGCTCTATATAATGGAGAAGGCCTCCATATGCGATAGATTTCTCTAACTTCTTCAGGTATTGGAATGTATCTTTCTTGGCTTACCTCCTGTTTTATTAGGCCCATTGGAAATATTGCTTTTAGATCCTCTGGTCCTATAGGTTTCTGAGTTTTTGGATTTAATGGAGGGTCCAAAGGCGTTTTTAAATCAGCTTGTATATTATACCATTCTTTAGGAATTTCATTTTCATCTAAGATAATTTTTTTCATAAGTTTTACCTCTTACAATTCATCAAAATCAAGATATCTTGATTTAATTTAAATCTCATGTTTTTTCAAAACATTATCGATTCTTTTCACTAGCTCTTCACTTTCAAATGGCTTTGTAATGTAATCATCACCTAAACGTTCCCCTGCACCAGTAGCAAGTTCATCCTTTCTAGCAGTGAGAAATACAATAGGTATATCTTTCCATAAAGGATTGTTTTTTACCATATCATAAACTACCCAACCATTTATTTCAGGCATCATAATATCTAAAAGAATTATATCGGGATTTTCATTATTTTGTAAAAGTTCAAGACACTTTGTACCATTTTCTGCAGAAATTATATTATATTCATCTCCTGCCATATTTTCCAATATCTTCCTAATTGAAAATATAATATCTGGGTCATCATCTACAATTAATATCTTTTTTTTCATTTATCCGCCTTTCCTAAATTAGATACTCAATCCATTATAATTAGTTTATTGTACTTTTTTTATTAATGTAATCGTAAAAACACCATATCATTTGTTGATCGCTAGATTTTAATGATTTTTAAAATATCTATACAGATTAAGTCAAACAAAAACTAAAAGAAAGAATTTCATCTATAGATATTAAGATGATAGATAGAAATCTTACAAATGTAATCTTCCAAACGCTTTTTCTATCAAAGGAATATAGTAACTGTCCACTTATAAGAAACATTGCAAAGCTTGGTAAAAAGCTTAAGGATTTAGATCCCCTTGAACAGATTGACTCAATAATTGTTAGTCTAGAATATGGAAAACGTATATTAATAAATAATAATCATACTGATTTTGGTAAAATAAAAAGAGAGAACTTTCTAGAAATCGTTGACTATAATCCAGTAAAACGGATTCTTTTAGCGATTGGCCCCGGGGAACCACTTATCGAAACACCAGTTCATTGGATAATTCATCATGCACGTAAAGATGTAAATGTAATTGTTCAGATTCATGATGAAAGGTTAAAGGAAAAAATTGTAAAAAAATACCCAATAACTAAAAAAGAACGACCCTCCGGAACTATTGACCTAGCAAAGGAGTTATTAAAAACATTACGAACAGATAATACTATTATTATTAAAAATAAAGGATTGTTATTTGTAGGTAATAGCCTAAAAGAAGTTGAAAATGAGATTTTAAAATTATATGAGGAATTTAAATGAAGGTTGGAGGAAGGGAACAAAGAGCTCTTTGGTTTGAAGATAATAAAGTGAAATTTATTGACCAGAGAAAACTACCATATAAAATCGAAATTTACACAGCAAAAACGATAAATGACATTGCATTTGCAATAAAAGACATGGTTGTTCGTGGAGCTCCAGCTATTGGAGCTGCAGCAGCATACGGGATGGCATTAGGGAAAGATGAAATGCATAAAACATCCAAGAAATTACAAAAAACTCGTCCTA
>DAOWFO010000043.1 GCA_030637965.1 Thermoplasmata archaeon | reverse complement strand
ACATTATATCATCAGTTCCTTCAAACCAATTGTTGCTGGTTTTTTTCCTGCCCTTATTAGAGATAACTTTCTTTTTTTCCTCATCATTTACTGATACTATTTGCCTCGTTTTTTTCGTCCTACTTATTCGAATTTCTTCTACCTTGACTCCATTATTTGATTTTGCTCGATCTTTTTCTTCTGGAATTTGTTTATATGAAATTTTTCCAATATTTTTTCTTGATGTCATTGATAAGTTATTTTCTTGGATAGTATTATCTTTACTATTTTCTTTTGAAAATTTAATTGGTTTTTCATTGGGATATTTTGTTCTTTTTTGCCTCAGGTTAACGAATATTATAGCGAATACCAATACTATAACAGCTATTGCTATAGGAGTAAATGGATTTTGGAATATTGTATCAATTAGACTGGGATTAGGATGTACCCATATTTTTTCTGTTCCTTCATTATACCCTTCTTTTTGAGCAATTAAGATTATTTCACTACGATCTTCTGGAGCTACTAAACGTGCACGACCATTAGCATCTGTTTTACCAACTGATCCCTCACCGGTAAAACTCTGTATTCCTACTGTTACTTCAGATATTGGATCTCCTGTTCTATTTGTTACAAGAACAGAGAACTGGTTACCTGCATCAATAATAAAATCATCATCAAGTAGTGTGATAATTAACTGTTGGATATCCCCCTGTTCTGTTTTTACAACAGAAATATTTGTAACCGCAGATTCATATCCCATCTTTGAGGCAATTATAGTAAAGAAAGAACTCTCAGAAATATCTGGTGCCATAATGGATATTTCTGGATTTTCAGCAGTAATATCATAGAATTTATTGTTGAATTCTATTAAAACATCTATTTGATATATTGGAGAATCATTCCCGTTTATTGTATAAACGCTTACTGTAAAATTAACCTCCTCGTATACTTCACCTTCGACATCGATAATTAATTGTTTTTCCTGTGCTTTTACATTGGCGGATATAATTACAAATAAAACAAATAGTATTGTTAGTGCTATTTGAATAAATATATTTGTTGTTCCTAAACGAGTTTTTTTTCTCATTAACCACCTTTTACCTTAGAGTGCCATTTTGCTAGGATGCTTTAAGATATATTTATGTTTTTTCGAAAAATGCATTATATCGATTATATTGCATAGAAAAATATTTATTTGGATAAAATTTATTAATAATTATTTATATTATATATTATACAGCAATAATCATATCACTTATCTAATATTGATAAAAACGATAACTGTTGTAAACAAAGATTTATATATTAATAATCTCGATAATAGTTAACGAGGTAGTGACCCTATGAATTCGAACAGAGCTTTAAGAACAATCCTTATATCTTTTATATTGATATTAGGATTATTTATTTCAGCTCTATTTGTCATTTCTCCTGTTAATGCAGATGAAATAAATGGCGAAACTACATTTTATTTTAAGGATGTTATTGGTATTAATGAAATCCCAGAAAAGGATTCACTAGATTTATCTATTCTAGTTTCCGAAACAAGACCTATAAAACAGAATGATTCTGTTTACCCTCCAAATATATTTAATGGATTTACATTAAATTCAGAAGAGTGGATAGTGTGGTTAACAACTACTTGGATATTATATTTCTTAGATGATTTTGGTGATGAATATGGTGAATATGCTGATTTACTTGGTGAATTTGAACTATTTTTTCCACATCCACTTAGAATTGTAGAAACCTATGAATACACTGGTAGTGAAACAATAGAAATTGACGGCGATGTTGTTTTCGATCTATATTTCTCCTCAAAAACATTTTCAAAATTAGGTGAAAATGATAGGGTGAATGTTGGATTGTATTCTCTAAATCTGGATTCACTTTTGCCAATTCCTATAATGATAAAAAATGAAACAGCGGATATAATATCTGAATCAGGTTCAAAAATAAATGAACAACAGGTTTTGATAAATGATATAAATCATACATTAGAACCGGGGGGGAGTTTATTATTCAAGGTTGAAATTATCCTTGGAAATAATTCGTTTACAGATTGGTTAAATAAAGAAAGACCAATTCTAGAGCAATATAGAAATCAAACAATTGATCTAATTAAAAATATAGTAAACAATAGCGGGAATCCAACGTTACAAAATATAAGTCAATTTATTGATGAAATTAGTGTCATAGCTGATGAATTTAATATAACCAAAGAAGATACCTCTGAAATTATTAATTCAATAATTTCTTCCTCTATTGTTTATGATTCTATAAGCCATCCTTCCTCTGTTACTTTACCATTTACTGACCCAAATGAAATTGAGGATGAAAATTCAAAGATATATTACCTTCATAGCGGAGATAAGATGGATGAGCAACTACCAACAAAAGAAGAATATTCTAGTAGTAATATTGAAACTACCATAAATTGGAATGGTCCAGATCTTAGCAGAAGTAAGATATTAGAAGGTGCAACTGCAAACTTATATCTAGATTATAAGGATTTAAATTATCTAAAAAATAAAATTAAGATAACGGCTTCGTTGATGTACAATGGCGTTGAAATCGACTCCGATGATAAAGAACTTGATAAAACTTTAAGTCTATCATCAACCACAATCGTTCCAATGGTTTTTTCATTTAATAATTTAGAAAATGAGGAGATTAGATACAATAGTCATTTGAGTTTAAAGGTGTCAGTTTCTAACGATACTGATTTTAGTAGTAGCTTATTTAGAAGTGCAGAAATATTTTACGACTCAAAAGTATATCTTTCTTCACTTACATTAGAATTTATAGATACAGATCATATAGAATTAGATGTTAGTGTTTATCCAGAAGATAAAAAAATAATACCTGGTGATAGTGTAAAGTATACTCTTGAAATTACAAGCGACTATGATGATGAGATTGAAATTACAGAGAGTAGTTTTTCTGGAGAAAATGAAAATTGGGATATAATCATACCAGAAAAATTTAACATTTCTAGTGGAGAAAAGAAGACTATTGATATACTTCTTAAATCAACTATAAACAATTTAGATGCTTATGGTAATAATGTTGAAGTAAAATTTGATGTTAGTGGCAATACAGGTAAAGATACATTCACTGCAAATGCAGAAATATCCGAAGATGCAGTTAATTATTCTATAAAAATTATAACTCCTATTGGGAAGGAAATAAAACGCGGTAATAATGATACATATCATTTCATAATAAAAAATAACAATACCGGACTTTGGCCAGATAGCTATACAATAGATGTAGTTTCAGAAAATAATTTTACCATAGAGATAAACTACGCTAATGTATATGATTTAGCAGTCGGAGAAGAAAAAAAGATCAATGCTACTATATATATACCAAAAAATACCAATAGGACATCTGATGTGTTGTTTTTCACTGTTACTTCTGAGGAGAGCGACTTATCTGTAACCAAAAACGTAACCACAACGGTTATAGGTTCAAATGTTATTGAGGGCATTTATGATTTTTTTGAATCAGCAGCGGAGGATCTTGGTTTGAACGAACTTTTTGGTTCATACGCCCCCCATTTCTTGGCAGCATTAATAATTATCATAGCCTTTTTTATACTTATAATAATAGTTTTTATTAATAAAACAAGTCTAACAAGTATTATTTGTTTAGACCGAATAAAAGAAATATCGCCGGAAGAAAAAGCAAGATTTGAAATAACTATAAAGAATGTTGCGAAAAAAACTCAGAACTATAAATTATCTCCTCAAGAAAATTTAAATTCAAATAAATGGGATGTTTCATTAGATTTGAAAAGTATAATGTTAGATCCAGGGCAATCTAAAACTGCTGTTTTAACAGTAAGACCTAAAGATTTAATAATAACTAATGATTGGGTTGAAATTGATTTAAATGTTAAAAAAGAAGGAAAACGAAAACCAGAAAAATTAACCACTATGACTCTTCTAAAAGATACTAAGATAAATTTATCAATAAGGGGTGTATTGAACTGGCCGAGATTGTTTAAAGAAGGAGATAGGGTGACAACTTCGTTTAAAGTAGAAAACAAAGGTAATGCTACAGCAAACGGTATTGATGTAATTTTATATATAAATGGTGAGGAAAAGAATAAAGTAGGAGATATCCTTATCCCTGCTGGCGGATATGCTGATATAAAGATGCCTTGGATAGCCGTAAAAGGTAAAAATGAGATTAATATTGTGGTTGAATAATATTGATACATTAGTGATAAAAATTTGTTGTTGTGATTAATATGATTGATAACTCCAACAAGAAAAAAGAACTTGAACAATTGAGAAATTCTGAAAAGAAATACCAATCTTATGTTCAGAGAAGAAATGAGCTAAATGATTTGGCAAAAGTGTTACGTGAAGAACGTGACATGGTTAATGATAAACATAAAGAGATCAAAGAGACGATGCAAAAAGCCAAGAAAGAACGAGATGAAATTGTTGCAAAAATGAGAAATCACAGAGATCTGCGAAATAAATTACAAGAACAGGCAAAGGCTTTTATCGAAGCTAGACGTAAAAAGAAGGGCGAAGTATTTAGAAATTTACCACTTCGTGTGGAAGAGCTCAAAGCAGATGCTCAGATGCTCGAATATAGACAGGAGACTGTTCCTATGAGCTCTGCTGATGAAAATGAGTTGATAGAAAAAATACGGGAGAAAAAAGCAGAATATGAAGAGACCTTAAAGAAGATGGATCAGCAGAAATCCATTGAAATTGATATCTCTGATAAAGACCATGCTATTGATGAACTATTTAAGAAGGCAGATGAAGAACACACGAAAGTTCAACAGTATTATGATGATAGTCAAAAGAAACACGAAGAATATATAAAACTGGTAAATGGATTGTCTGTTTCCATAGCTGAATCTAATAAAAAACATGAACAGTATCTAGAGGTAAAAAAAGAAGCTCAAACAAATCATGAAAAAGCCGTTGAAATGCGTTCAAAGATTTTATCTGTCAAGGATGATAGAAGAAAACGATGGAAGGATGCCAAGCTTGCTATAAAGGAACAAAATATAAATGCACGTGACGCCACTATGAATAAAGAAAAACTCCAAGAGCACGCTGATAGTTCTATTGTCGCTTTAAAGAAAGGAAAGAAAATTTCTTTATAATTAATATTTTTTTATTAAAATACGTTTATAAACGATAAATAAATCGTCAATTTTAAATACATCTTCATATTTTTGCATTTTGTGAATTATAGATGGAAAACATAGGTATCGTTAGTTATGGAGCAAACATTCCCCGTTTTAGAATTAAAGTAGAAGATATTGCGTCTGTATGGGGAAAAGATGGATTATCTATAAGTAAAGGACTTGGGATAAAGGAGAAATCGGTCCCTTCAATAGATCAAGATACTGCTACAATTAGTGTTGAGGCAGCACGTTCTGCATTGAACCGATGTTCAATAAACCCTAAAGAAATTGGAGCAATATATATCGGAAGCGAGTCTCATCCATATGCTGTAAAACCTACTGGAACAATAGTTGGAGAGGCTATTGGGGCGACACCAGATTTAATGGTAGCTGATTATGAATTTGCATGTAAGGCAGGAACTGCTGCAATACAGACATGTACCGCACTTGTTAAAGGAGATTTTATTAAATATGGATTGGCGATAGGTGCTGATACATCTCAAGCTGCTCCAGGTGATGCCTTAGAATTTTCTGCATCTGCGGGGGGTGGTGCATTTTTAATAGGTAAAGATAATGTAATAGCTACGATTAATCATACATGCTCTTTTACAACAGATACTCCAGATTTCTGGAGAAGAGCTGAGAGAAAATACCCGTCTCATGGAGAACGATTTACTGGAGCACCAGCATTTTTTAAGCATATAACAAAATGTGCAACCAATATCATGAAAATAGCAGGTTCAAAACCTGAAGACTATGATTATGCAATATTTCATCAACCAAATGGTAAATTTCCTATTAAAGTTGCCAAAATACTTGGATTTTCATATGATCAAATAAAACAAGGACTTCTTGTACCATATATTGGTAATACATATTCAGGTGCAACAATGATAGGACTTGCATCAACGTTGGACGTTGCAAAACCAGGTGATAGAATATTTCTAACGAGTTATGGTTCCGGAGCTGGAAGTGATGGTTTTGATATTACTGTAACGGATAAAATTGAGGATTTGAAACGTGAAAAAGCTCCGACAGTAGCACAATTGGTGGAAGATAAAGAATATATTGATTATGGTACATATGCTAAATATACTGATTTATTGTATTGGGAGTGATTACAAATGAGAGATGTTGCAATTATTGGTGTGGGACTTACAAAATTTGGCGAACTCTGGGATAAATCGTTTAGACAGTTGACAGCAGAAGCAGGTTCTAAGGCTATATTTGATGCAGGTATTGAAGGAAAGGAAATAGATGCAATGTATGTCGGTTCAATGAGTTCAGGTAGATTTGTTGGTCAGGAGCATGTTGGAGCTTTAGTTGCCGATGCCTCAGGTTTTTCACATTTACATATTCCATCTACTCGCGTTGAGGGGGCAAGTGCATCTGGAGGACTTGCAGTTCGTGAGGGTTATTTATCAATAGCATCAGGTTTGAATGATATTGTTGTAGTTGGTGGCATAGAAAAAATGAATGATGTAGGAGGAAATGCAGCTATTGAGACGCTAGTTACTGCTGCAGATCAAGAGTGGGAAGCATTTTTTGGAGCTACTTTTCCCGGAATATATGCAATGATTGCAACTAAACATATGCATGATTATGGTACAACAAAAGAACAACTTGCCCAAGTTGCAGTAAAAAATCATGCTAATGGTGCATTAAACCCATATGCACAATATCAGCGTGAGATCAAGATAGAACATGTCTTAAATGCAACCACTGTTGCTTACCCATTGGGTTTATTAGATTGTTCTCCATTGACCGATGGGGCAGCATCTATTGTTTTATGTGCAGCAGATAAGGCAAAAGAATATTCTAATAAACCTGTAAAAATAATAGCATCTGGACAAGCTTCTGATACTCTTTCACTTCATGGAAGAAGAGACATCTGTACTTTAGATTCAACGGTGAATGCTGCAAAAAAGGCATATAAACAAGCAAATTTATCTCCAAAAGACATTGATTTGGCAGAAGTACATGACTGCTATACTATTGCAGAGATATGTGCAATAGAAGATCTTGGTTTTATAGAAAAAGGACAAGGAGGTAAAGCAATAGAGAATAAAATTACTACTCTTGATGGATCCTTACCAGTTAACACGAGTGGTGGCTTGAAATCTAAAGGCCACCCTATTGGAGCTACAGGTGTAGCTCAAATTGTGGAAATTGCACTACAATTGCGAAAAGAGGCTGATAAAAGACAAGTTAAAGACGCGAAAATTGGATTAGCACAAAATGTTGGAGGTTCTGGAGCAACATGTTGTGTTCACATAATGGAGGCTATGTAGATGGAGGATGGAGGAGTAGCAAGATTTTGGAGAGAAATACCACAAAGATACAATATAATTGGAAATAAGTGCGGATCTTGTAATAATATCTATTTTCCACCAAGAGAAGCTTGCCCATTTTGTCGAAGAAAAAGTATTGGTAAAATGCAAGAACTTAAACTTTGTGGAAAAGGAGAGATTGTTACCTATACAATCATTCACGATGCTCCTAGAAATTTTAAAGAACAAGTTCCATATCCAATTGCAATTATAAAACTTGAAGAGGGTCCAAAACTAACCGCTCAAATTGTTGATTGTAATATTAATGATGTTAAAATTGGCATGAAAGTGATAAGCACATTTAGAAGAATACAGGAGGATGGTTATACAGGTGCAATTTATTATGGATATAAATT
>DAOWFO010000062.1 GCA_030637965.1 Thermoplasmata archaeon | reverse complement strand
TCATATAATGAAGAAAATATACAATAATCGATAAGATAATCAAAATGATTCCTAAACCGATTTACCATTTGAAACATTTCATTTATTTAAGGTTTTCAGCATGAAGATCAAGATGATCGGTTTCAATTTTAACTAATTCACTAAAGAACTCTTTCAGTCTTGGCTCCGTTGCATCTTCTCTAAATTTTGAATATGCTTTTATTGCGCGTTCCTCTCGTTCAAAACCTTCCTTGGTATTTGCTTTAGCATTTGTATTACAAGCTTGTTTCTCTAATTCAGGTCTACTTAATTTCAAGAATTTTGAGATAGCAGAAGCATGTTCGCGTTCAACTTTCATCAATACTTTGAATTTAGCTATACTATATTCATCGCCTGTTTTTTGTGCAGCATTTTTTGCACAATCATAAAAAGCAGCATTATCTAACTCAAGTTGCAATGCAGCTTCCAAGTTCTTACGGGATATTTCACTAAGTGTTACGTTAAATTCATCTGGATTCCAATCTTCTGCTTCAACGAAATACTGCTGTTGTGCCCCACAAAATGGACATTGTGTTGGCACTCCTGTTCCAATATACGGATCACCACATATTCTACATCTAAATACCTTTATCTTCGCCATATCCTCTAATCCCCGTTCTATAACTTATTTTACTGAACCACCAACTATAACAGTCATAGTCTTTAATTCTTTTCCTTGTTGTTTTTACATATGATACTGGTGTAATAATGCCACTATCTTTAAATAATTCATTATTCGGCTAGTTGGCTAGCATTGTATCTTTCTTATTATCAGAAATCTGGAATGATTGTATCATTCTAACAAATTCATCCTTGTTTCGTCAATGTTCCTAAGGAAATATAAAATGACAATGCAAAATTAATAGCATTATCAGTAAGTTACTAAATAACACCCCGATTTTTTTCATCTTTCATCATCCTCAAAATTAAACAAGTCATCAATTGTCGTCTGTAACGCTTTTGCAATATCATGCGCCAGTTTGAGTGAAGGATTGTATTTTCCTTTTTCAATGAAGAGAATCGTTTCTCTTCGCACTCCAATCTTTTTCGCAAGATCTTCCTGTGTTAAGTCATATCGTGCTCTGAGTTCTTTCATTCTTGTCTTCATTTTTATTTCCCTTTCCAGTACATGTATAGATAAGATGCAGCAAAGACGAAACCTGAAACGAGTACTACAACTGCTGTAACTAGGTGTCCTGGAAGTTCATAATCGAATAAGATATCAATAGCGAGAGGGGCGAAAACTGCACTCCAGATTGCACCGATAAATCCATAGTATCCTGCCTTGTAATTTGTTAGTTTCAACCTTTCATCTTGTACAGGAAGTCCCTTTCGAACATTTTTTATTCTATCCCATAGTATATATATTGCAAAAACTACCAATATTAAGACTATCCCTATTAGCGATATTTCATTTAATTCAAGGTTTCCTGTATTTAGTACAAAAAAGGATAGTGTCACTATTACTGCTGCTGCTATTCCAATGCCTATTAAAATTCCTATTTTATCTTTCATTTTTTTACCTCCTTTTCCATATTAGTTAGTGATAACCTTATATTAGCTCTCACTAACTTAATATTCGTTTTTAAAAACTTATTATTTATTATTTCTAACATTATGTTAGGTATATGTAACTTCCAGTATTTATAGTTTTCTGCTATTCAAGTGTTCAAGGAGAAAAATTAAGCCTATATCAAATGAATGATTATACATTTAACACAAAAGTAGAAAATTGACATATCAGTAATTTGCCAAGAATTGAAGAGTTTATAATAATAGAATTAGTAACAAATTAAGAAAAGTTAGAAATTCTTTTACCATAACTTAATACATCATCATCTGTGAAACCAAGTTTTTTATAAAATTGAATCACAGATCTATTTGATTCTCTAACTTGAATATTTATTTTTTGACAACCCATATTTGATAAGATATTTGTTGCATATTTCATTAATTGCCTTCCAAACCCTCTTCTTTGATAATCTGGATGTACAACTAAATAATTTATCCAACCTCTATGTCCTTCATATCCAACCATAATAGTTGAAATAAGTTTTTTCTGAAATAATCCAATAAAAAATAAATCAGGTTGAAAACTCACCTTTGAATTGATCTCTAATTTTGGATCATTTTTTGGAACAATTAGATTACATATTTTCCATAATTTTATAACTTCATTTTCATCTTTTTTTTCATATACTCTAATAATTAATTTTTCCATAACAAAAATATGATATACATATCATATAAATAAATTTTATATATTAACATTATTGGTATTTTTTATATCTTTCATAATCTTATAATTATTTAATATTTAGAAGGAGGAGATACCATTAATTATATAAGTTAAGTTACACTAAAACCTATAATATATTAGAGGTGAAAGAGAAATATGTCAAATGTAAAAAAATGGGAAGAAACAGATCATTGGGTTGAAATTGATTTAGATCTTTGTAATGGTATGGGTGAATGTGTTAATATTTGCCCTATGAGTGTTTATGAAATTATTGAAGAAAAGGTCAAAGCAAATAACATAGGTGAATGTATAGAATGTGGTGCATGCCAAGATGTTTGCCCGAGTAAAGCAATTTTACGTCATTGGGCTTGGAAATAAATAATTATGTTCAGGGAATTTTTAGATTTTAACTTTGAATTCGAAGTCCCATTAGTT
Organism: Thermoplasmata archaeon; assembly: GCA_030637965.1. Lineage (GTDB taxonomy): Archaea > Thermoplasmatota > E2 > DHVEG-1 > DHVEG-1 > DAOWHD01. The sequence goes on along the minus strand of DAOWFO010000062.1, from coordinate 457 downwards.
GATCTTAAAAAAAATATCGTTGAGAGATCAAGATAGTGTCCATATTGAGGAAGTAATAAATTTAAGTTATCTAGTGATTATAGGAAATTTGTGGCAATATAATTATTAGTTTTTTCTCATAATAATAAAGAAAATAATAAAAAAATCAAATAAACTAGCTGATTATTCTAGTTCAACACTGTTGATTTCATTAAGATCATCGAGATTGTTCATTTTTATCATTTTTTCTGAGATTGTATAGAGAATATCATCAATATACATAGATCGGTAAATATAAGAAGATGAAGACCACCACCAGTACCAATCCTCTTGCTTCATGTCCTCATCATCCATGTGTGTTATTCGTCCCTTGAATTCGAAACCATCAAGATTTAGCCGATAAACATATGCACCTTGATATGTAAATTCTCCATATTGACTACCTTCTTTTTCATCATATATATCTTTGATTTCACTG
>DAOWFO010000077.1 GCA_030637965.1 Thermoplasmata archaeon | reverse complement strand
GAGACCCCATATTTTTTGCCATTAAATTGGTGTTCAAATCCCTTCCCCTGCACTTTTTTAAAAGTAAAATTTCAATTACAAAAAATCTAAAATAATTTTTAATTGTTGTATTAAACTAATAACGTTTAAAATAATATAGGATAGATTTTAAAATAATTGAAAAATCATAATGATTTTTTCATATATTTAAAGGCTCTTAATATCAACATTTGCATACATATTTAATAATAAAATATGCAAAATTTTTATATACTAATGATGATTTTAGTATGTCTGGGTATTATTGTTGAAGTTAAGAATTATTATATCTCTCTGGTTGGTCCTAATTATTATATTTTCATCATTAAACGTAAGTGCTCTTCTACCAAGGAGCATCGTAGATGATGTATGGACGGATGGCAATTTTAAGGGAACAATAAAATTTGGAGAATCATCTGGTATCATAACTGGTAAAACAAATCTTGGTCGGTCGAAAACGAAAGGAGTATTCCAATTCACAATACTTTTTGATAATATGTCCTATGAGGGAAAAGGATGGTTCAAAGAAACACTACTTTTTGGTATTATTAATAAAGGATCTATAAAGATTCCTCTAGTGGGTCGTATTGAGTTTAAACGATCATCATTTGAAGCTGATTTAATTGTTCCAAGTGGTTTTATCGAAGCTATGTATACGGCTTCATATCTTCCTCCAATCTTAGGTGAGTATGGTATTGGAGTTGCAGAGTTTCACCTAATCGATGAATCTCGTGATGAAGTGTTGACTGATGATATAAATGATTACCGCGAATTTATGCTCAAGGTGTGGTATCCAACTGATTATAATGTTGAAGGTGAGTGGTATACATATATGTCCAAGGTTATGTTTACATGGTTGATGGGACGTGCTCCAATTCCATTACCGGGAATATCTGATTCAGCATATGAGGATGTAATGCCACATGGTAAGGTTAATGTCCCGATTGCTGATGATACAGGATTTCTACCTGTAGTATTATTTGCTCATGGTCTTGATGGTACAATTGAAATATATAGTTCATTTATTGAAGAGTTGGTTTCAAGAGGCTATGTGGTTCTCGCAATCAATCATCCATATATTGCAGGCGTTGTGGAATTTTCTGATAGTCGTACTGTGTATTATCAAGATTTCTCTTCGCAGACCGATCCAGAGTATGCTAAGAAGGCATTTCGTACTATTGTTGATGATGCAAAGTATGTTCTTGATTATATGGATGTATTGAATGGACCTGATGGAATGTTTAACGGACGTCTTGATGTGGAGCATATAGGAATGTTTGGTCATTCATTTGGCGGAGCATCAACTTCTGTGTGTTGTGCTGAGGATGATCGTATCGATTGCGGACTCTCGCTTGACGGCGTTTCATATGAGGAGTTTTTACCAGATGGTGTCACTAAACCCTTCTTTATGATGACAGCGGATGGTGGGATAAACTCGACGGGTGTAGAATATATATGGGATAAAGAGGAATCTGATGTCTATAAGATGAGTATCCTTGGTTCTACACATTATGGATACACTGATGTAGGTCTGTTATTATCACATATGTTACCGTTGATCCCTCAAAATTTGTTAAATTTTGGAACGATTGATGCGAAATTAATGACTGAGATCGTTAGATTGTTCGTATTGGAATTCTTTAATGTTTATCTTAAAGGTGAACCAATAAAAGGAATCATAGATCTTGTTGAAGAGTTTGATTCGTCAATTGAATTTAATTATAAATAAATACAGTTGATAATTAAATTCTTTAGAAATTATACAAAATGATATTGATATTAAATTTTAGATACAGAAAACCCTTAGATTATTATCCTCTCTTATAAGTTAGTGTTCGATATAAGTACGAAATCAAAGTATAAAACCAATAAACAAAACTATTGATGAACTAACAGTTATCAATATATTATCATCTATTGGACCAATTTCATATCTCTCTACGATCGATCCAACAAAAGCTGCAGCTATTGCCCATGCAGTCATTCCTGAAATTCCTGATAAATGAGCCAAGATGTATCCCATTGGAGCACATATGGCAAGCATAAATATATTCCCTATAGGATGTTTTATTCTTTTTTTAAAAATCATATTCCTTACAATTCCAGTTATGCCATCTCCAAACGCCATAAATGTAATAGGAATTATTGCAATCCAAGGATTTCCCATTACAATCCAAAGAACAAAAACTGTAATTCCCCACATCAAACAAAAACTGACATCATTTATATCATCATCAGTTTGAAACCAATATAGAATTTTTCCCCTTTTGTGAGAGAGGTAAGTAAATAATGTTAAAATAATTCCAGAAAATAAAGGGTAATATGGGGAGGAAAAAAAGGGAACGATTAGAGCAATAACCCCTCCTGCAAATATGTGAACTAGTTTTCTATTATAGTAAATGGCATCCTTTTTTTTGATATTTCTATTTACCATCCATTTATAAGCAATCTTGGTAAAATAGGCGACTAATAATGCATAAACTATCAGTGTGGCGCTTAATAGTAAGTCATTAAACATTAGACCATGTCATACATTTCCCCTATTTAATGTTTAAAGTTCAGTTAATAAAAAAATATCAACTAATTTTAAGTTAAACTATTTGTTTTAATCATATGTTTTTTTTAAATTTGTTTATGTGAAAAATATCTTTTAACCTTCTCTTTGGCACATGTAAAACTTCGCTTTCATCTCTCCAATATTTAACAGAATCTTTCATGTTTTCAATAACTGGCTGTTCTCCTTTATACCCTAGAGCAATAACCGAATCTATATGTAAACTATCAGGAATATCGAGGAATTTCCGAATTTCATCCCTTTTTATGTTGCATAATATGCAACTGCCAATATTTTCACTTTCAGCAGTTAGTACAATATTTTCGGTTGCTAGGCCAACATCTCTTAAATAATATCTGTTGTCAATATCATTTGTAAGTACGATAATATATGATACGGGTCTTTCCTTTTCAATAGGTTTCCAGGTTGGTTTGATATATCCTGCCCATCCTATTGTATCAAAAATTTTTGAACATAAATCCTTATCGGATATGAGAATATATTCTAATACCTGAAGATTAGCACCAGATGGCGCTAGTCTTGCAGCATTAATTAATTTTTTTAGAATTTCAATTTTTATTGGTTTTTGCTGAAAACGTCTAATACTTCTACGTGATATTATTGTATTGTAGACACTTATACACATTTGTTTTTTAATTTCTATCATAATATTCAATCCCTTTAACAATTATTAACATATATCCATATCTATCTTTAAATGCAACGTTAATTAAGATTATTAAAAGAAGATATTATTATAGCTCTTCTGACTTCATCATATTTTTCTAGAATGAATTAAAAAGACTAAACATTGTATATATACAGTATACTAAGAATAATGCAACTGCGAAAATAAATGAGTATTCAATCATTCCGAGCTTCTCTGAGATATGTGCATTTTGATTTTTATTCATACCATCCACATCCATAATGGTTACAATTTTAAAAATTAAAATACTTTTTTCGCAGGTAACATGGTAGGTAATAAAGTAGGTGAATAAAGATTGCCTTCCTTGTATAAAAGGTATGTATTATAAAAAAATCACAGAATTTAAAAAACAAAGAATAAAAAAATTTCTTTAATTTAAAACTTACAACATACTTATTAACCTCCTTATAATACATTGGAGATACAATGCCAAAAAAAATCAGAAGGGTTAGAACTTTTGCAAGAACAGCATCTAAGTCTATGGAAAAAAATTTGGTAGAAAATGCAAAAAAATTGAAAAATGATCCTTTTCTAGTCTTACCAGAATATTCAGATGATTTTTCTAAAAAATGTTTTATAAAGGTAAAAAAGAGAATCGATAGAGTAAACAAATTTAAAGATGATATAGTAAAACTAGAAAAATTATCTAATAGGAGGGATCTTGACGGTGCAGTTGCTGGAACTATATTAATTGCTCATTCTGAAAAAGCACCTTACCTTGCTGTTGCCAGATTTTCCACAGGAGAGATAACATATGCACAAAGAGGTAAAGCAGATAAAGAAAAATTAATTGCTTCCCAACATTTTAACAATCCGGTACTGAGGTTACTTGGTATAAAAGATATTGCTTTGAAAAGAAATCTCTATGTATATTCATGGGATAAAGGCTTTATTTCCACTGGTTTAGAACCAGAACCACCTGAGGATTTTATCAATTTTGTAATAAAAAGGACCGGTTTTCCATATAAAAATGGCATAGTTGCTTGTAATCATTTAAAAAAAGAAATCGTAAAAAAGAAAAAAATAATAGACAGATATTACCTTTATATACACTGGAAGTCTGCAAATATAATTATTGCATTATGTAAAGATTGTGCAAAAACAACAAAGAATACTCTATTTAATTTAACCAAATATGTAATAGAACCAAACATATCAGATGATTTTTCGATTGATGTGATTGGACAATTGGTAAAGGAACAAGAAACACTATTTATTAAAGAAACAAAATATGTAGATGAATATCTGTCTGGTAAATTAACTGACTTAAGTTTGATTAATAAAAACATGGAAACGCGAGAAGAATCATTAAAACAATCAGATGAGAAATTGCTAATTCTAGATGGCACATCATATGGGACAGATATAGATAACTTCATAAAAGCACTTAAACCTAATAAATTTGAAAAAAAAGGTTTAAAATCAATTATTGTCCAAGTTAAAGATCCAATTGTTCTAAACAATGTAACACCAAATAAAGTATTGGATATTTACTGGGAGGAACATGGTCTAAATGCTATTAATTCAATAATCGATGATAATGAAATGTCAGAAAAATTCTTCTCTTTAGATGAAACACCATCAGAAATCCTGGAAGCTGTCTTTGCTTATAAGGAAAGACAAGATGTCTTATCTCAACTTCCAAAATACAAATCTTTACCGCCATTAGCCAGTTTTGCAGATCATATGGCAAGAACATATAAAACATTTGGAGAAAAGAAAATTCTAACTGAACTAAATAAAAGACCAAATGACCATAAAGGAAAATCACTTGCATATGCTTTTTTATTAGTTTTTGGAAAGGGGAAGGATAATAAGTGGAAGTATGCGCAAGTAGAAGTTGAATCTGGTGAATTTTTAAAGGAATATGCTAAAAAACTTCTCGATTCACAGCCAAAGAAATATCATAAATCACTTCAAAATCTTCTTTCTGCAAGTGGATCAACGGAATATATTGATTCAAATATTGTTTAAATGTTTAAAATAATTATTTAATATATACTTTTCATAATCAATAAAATATTTATGATATGTGATGATAACGTCCCTGATAATTCATGATAAAAGCTTCCAATCGTTCACAAGGCATATCATATGCGATAAGAGAGGTTGTTCTACCAGCAAAAAAACTAGAAAAAAAAGGTATTAAGATATTACACCTAAATATCGGTGATCCAAACAAATATGATTTTGACACACCTCAGCATATGAAAGATGCTCTGTATGAAGCAACAAATGATGGACACAATGGTTATTCTATTTCTGAGGGAGATATTGATCTTAGAAATGCAATTATTGAACGAGAAAAGAAAAGAAATAATGTTAATTATAATATTAATGATATTTGCATAACAACGGGCGTAACAGAATCACTTCAAATACTTCTTAATTCATTCATTAACCCTCATGATGAACTTTTAGTACCTGGACCAACGTATCCACAATATGACCTTATAACGCGTTTTAATGGTGCAGAACCAGTATCATATCGATGTTTAGAGGAAGAAAATTGGCAACCTGATGTTGATCACATTAGGAAAAAGATATCAAATAAAACAAAAGGAATAGTAATTATAAATCCTAATAATCCAACAGGAGCACTATACTCCAAAAAAATAATTAAAGAAATAACAGATATTGCAGGGGAATATAAAATTCCCATTGTTTCTGATGAAATCTATGATGATTTGACGTTTGATTGTAAGCAACTTGCAACAGCAAAATTAGCAAAAGATGTTGCTGTTATAACACTCAACGGATTTTCAAAAGTATATTTGGTTCCAGGATGGCGGGTTGGATATGTCATTTTTCATCATTCAGGTGAACTTGATGAAGTTCAGGATGCATTTATGCGGTTTGCTCGATCAAGACTTTGTGCAAATTCAGTATGTCAACGTGCATGTATTCAAGCACTAAAAGGTCCACAAAATCATATTGAAAAGGTAAATGAAAAATTAAGAAAAAGGCGCGATTTCTCACATCAACGTCTTAATGAAATAGAAGGGATTTCTTCAGCAAAGCCTGATGGCGCCTTTTATATATTTCCAAAAATTGATGCTATAGATAAAGGACCATGGAAAAATGATAAAGAATTTGTATTAGATCTTTTACATGAAACGCATGTTCTTGTTGTACATGGATCAGGTTTTTGTTCTAAATATGGCAAAAATCATTTTAGAGCAGTTTTTCTTCCACAAATGGAAACACTTGAGATGGCATTCGACAAACTGGAATTATTTATGAAAAGGAGATTGCATCTTAGAAATTGAATATTCTAATTAAAAAATTTCTTTATCATGTCAAAATGATTTAGTGTTAAAGCTTTTTTAATTTTTAATGAAGATATCGATTTTTCTAAGGATATATTTTTAAACTATTAATTATATCCCTTGGAGGGGGTATTCAATGAAAAAGGAGAATTGTCGATTTTGTGGACATAGATGGACAAGGAGTTCTGTTGAATCACCAATAACATGTCCCAATTGTCGTAGAAAATATGTTAGTAAAGAAAAACTAGAAGAAATAAAAGCAAATAAACATAAATCTACCATAGAAATTTGATTAAAAGTAAAACTTATCATATAGAAAACATTTAAACTATCTATCCAAGTTCTCTTTTTAAAATGAAAATAAGAAATGCTGTTCTTAGAGATTCCAAGATCATAGCAGAAAACAACCTAATGCTTGCTAAAGAATCTGAGAATAAAAATATAAATTATAAAACAGTTCTTGAAGGCGTAAAATCGGTTATATCTGATAGACAGAAGGGTATTTACTTAGTCGCGGAAGAAAATAAAGAGATTATAGGTCAAATGATGATAACCTTTGAATGGAGTGATTGGCAAAATAAAAACATTTGGTGGTTACAAAG
>DAOWFO010000039.1 GCA_030637965.1 Thermoplasmata archaeon | reverse complement strand
TAGAGCTTGTTAGTGAACAAGAAGTTGTTACCCCAATTGAAATTAGTATAACTCCATTAAAGAATGGAAATAATGAATTTACTGGGATGGCTTGTACATTACATGATATCACTGAACACAAGAGAATTAAAGATGAACTGAAGAAATCTGAGCAACTTAAAACTGAATTTATGAATATTGCAGCCCATGAACTTAAATCTCCTATTACTCCTATTAAAGGCTACCTAGATTTGATAATAAAAGATGAGAATGTTAACAAAAAAACAAAAAAATGGGTCGAGATTAGTCTCAGAAACACTGAAAAACTTCTTAAATTGGTTAATGACATTTTAGACGTTTCTAGACTTGATAGTGATACAATGACATTTAATATGGAGAAGTTAAATCTTGTTGAAATTCTTGATGAAATTGTGGAGGATATGAAACCTGCAGTTGAGAGCAAGAATTTGACTTTGAATAATTCCATAACAAGAAAACTGCCACATATACTTGGCGATCGATATCGTTTAGAGCAAGTTCTAAAAAATTTAATAATAAATGCAATTAAATTTACAAATCAAGGAGCTATAACTATTGATGCTGAAAAAGAAGATGGTAACATATTAATTTTTATTGAGGATACGGGAATTGGTATAAATAATAAAGATCTAAAGAAAATTTTTACAAAGTTTTATCAAGCAAATACTAGTAATGATCGCAATAGTGAGGGCACTGGCCTGGGTTTATTTATATGTAAAGAGGTAATTGAAAGACATAATGGAAAAATATGGGCGGAAAGTAAATTAGATAAAGGAAGTAAATTTGTAGTAGAAATCCCTTATATATAAAATGTTAATGTAATTATTAGGTGGTGTATTAAATAAGAAAAAAATGTCCAGAATGTAACTCAAAAGCTGTGAGGCTCTATCAAAACAAAAGTATTATGGGAAAGAGAAAATGGACTTCAATAGCATGGTATTGCACAAACTGCTTGTATATATATAAAATAGTAGCTGATACGCTCATATATAAAATTGGTGATAATAATTATAGAGATTCTTATGAAAATAAATGCCCAAATTGCACTCAAAAATTGGTGAGAATTTATAGGCATAAAAATCCAAAAAATGGAAAACAACAATGGGTCTCAATAGGCCGATACTGTACAAGATGTAAGTATGTTTGGACAGATAGTAAAATACAAGAACAAATGATTCAAACTACATCACTCCAATAAATTTTTAAAACTGCTCGATATATTTTTCCTAAACCATTAAATATGTGCAGATGTTTAGGGCAAACCATAAATTTAAGGAAATTCAAATATGAAACGTAGTTCACGAGTATGGAAGAAAAAAGGTAAAATGCGTTGGAAATGGCGAAAAAAACGAATGAGGCGTGAAAAAAAGAGTAGACGTAAGTAAGTGGGGGCATGGTGTAACCCGGCATCATTGTGGGCTCCAGTTAGGTATGATTAAAAAGGTCATCTGATTTATGATGAATAACTGGAGCGATGACCTGAGAAGAGACCCGCCGATCTGGGTTCAAATCCCAGTGCCCCCATCCTAAATATAATTTGAAAAAGGTGAAAAGAAAAATGATAAAAATCAATAAAGAAAATTACAATATAATTACTATAATTGCCTTTTTGGCACTTATTGCTGGAATTCTTTTTTATATATATTGGGGGATCAGATTTGGTGTTTGGTACGATCCAGGCATTTATTCCATTACAATAATATTTGTTCTATCTGGACTACTTGGTATTCTGTTAACTCTTTATGAAAAACCTGAAGGAGCAGATTAAATCATATTCCAGGTAAGAATTGGATTCTTAGTTGCACCAACTTCATCAACTCGTTTAACTGGTGTATTATTAGGTGCATTTTTAACTATATTTGGGTCTTCATTAGCAATTTTAATTAGTACATTTATGTAACGATCAAGATCCTTTTTCGACTCTGATTCTGTAGGTTCTATCATCAACGCCTCTTTTACAATTAGAGGAAAATAAATCGTAGGCGGATGAAGTCCGTAATCCAAAAGTCTTTTTGCAATATCCATTGCTCTGATGTTTTTTTCTTGTTTCAGCTTATCACAGCTTAAAACAAATTCATGTTTCCTTAGTTTTTTATAAGGTAATTCATACCCCCCCTTATCAATAATTTTTTCCTTCATATAGTTTGAATTTAAAACTGCAATTTCAGAGGTTTCCTTCAAACCATCCCTGCCCATCATAAGAATATATATAAATGCCTTTAATAGAACCGAAAAGTTCCCATAAAATCCTTTGATTTTGCCAATTGAATCTGGTGCATCGTAGTCAAAGAAAAATCGCTCCTTTTTTTTACATACTCTTGGAATCGGGAGGAATTTTTCTAACTTTTGTTTCACGCCAACTGGGCCACTACCAGGTCCTCCTCCACCATGAGGTGTGGAAAAGGTTTTATGTAAATTGAGATGAACAATATCAAAACCCATATCGCCGGGTCGTTCTTTTCCAATTATTGCATTTATATTCGCGCCGTCATAATAGAGTAAACCACCAGCCTTGTGAACAAGTTTTGAGATCTCCAGGATCTCATCTTCAAAAATTCCTAATGTATTGGGATTTGTAAGCATGAAACAAGCAGTTTTGTTTGATAGAGCATTCTTAAGCATGTCTATATCAACGGTTCCATTCTTTGTTGATGGAATCTCTACTAGTTTATATCCTGCCATAGCTACACTTGCAGGGTTTGTACCATGAGCGGTATCTGGTAGAATAACTTCGTTTCTATCAAAATTTTTATTTTGTTCATGATAAGCCCTTGTCAGAAGCATACCTAAAAATTCACCCTGAGCTCCAGCTGCAGGTTGTAGTGTAAAAAAATCCATACCAGTTATCTCACAAAGCATTCGCTCTAATTCAAACATTATCTGAAGATTTCCCTGAATCGTAGATTCATCTTGAAATGGATGAGTATTTACAAATTCATCCCAAGAGGCTATTTCTTCACAGATCTTTGGATTATATTTCATTGTACAAGAACCAAGGGGGTATATTCCAGTATCAATTCCATAGTTCATCTGACTAAGATGATGAAAATGACGTACAACTTGGGTTTCATCTAGATTTGGGATACTGATTTTTTCTTTTCGTTTGAGTGAACTTGGAAGTAAATTTGGAGTTTTACATATCCCCTTTTTAGATTTCTCTATTTCATTTATTAGCGGTTCATTATAAGTAGCAAATCTATCCATTAGTTACCTCCATTAATGTTGATATCAACTTATCGATGTCATCATTACTGTGAAATTCAGAGATACCAAAAAGCATACAATTCTTAAGTTCAGGATACCACTGATCAATAATTAAACCACCCTGAATACCTTTTTTCAACAATTCTTTATTTAGACTATTAGCATCCTTTTCAGATTTTATTACAACTTCATTAAAATGAATCCCTGTAAACACCTTTTCAAGACCATTTAATGATTCAATGTGCTTAGCAAGTCTATGTCCCTTTTCAAAATTCGTTCTACTAAGATATTCTAAGCCATTACTGCCAAGCCATGAAAGATAGGTTGCTGCAGCAAGAGCGCATAAACCCTCATTAGTGCAAATATTACTTGTTGCTCTACCACGTCTAATATGTTGCTCCCTTGTTTGAAGAGCCATACAAAAAGCCCTTTTCCCCTCTTTATCTTTTGTCAAACCAATAACTCTTCCAGGAATCTGTCGTAAAAATTCTTTTTTACATGCAAAAATACCTAAACTTGAACCACCAAAATCCATTGGATTGCCAAAAGATCTTCCTTCACCAATAACAATATCTGCATAATAATCCCCAGGACTTTTGACAATACCAAGTGAGATTGGATCAACTCCAACAACAAAAAGAGAATCTGCATCCTTTACAATCTTTTTGATTACATTTACATCGTCTTCAAAAATACCAAAAAAGTTTGGATTCTCTAAATATACACCAGATGTATCATCATCAATATGATTTTTCAATTCATTTAAATCAATTTTTCCAGTTTTTTTATCGTAAGCAATTTCTTTGATTTTTATCTCTGGTCCCTTTGTATAGTTCTTTAAAACAGATTTCTTTTCCCAGGAAATATTTTTAGGAATCAAAAAGGTTTTTTTCCTTTTTATCCGAGTGCACATTAAAGCTGCTTCACTTAGAGCTGTTACTCCATCATATAAAGAGCAGTTAGCAATATCCATACCCATAATTTCTGAAATTATACTTTGATATTCAAACATGGATTGAAGAAAACCTTGAGAAGCTTCAGATTGATATGGAGTATACGCTGTATAAAATTCTGCTCTCGAAATGATAGATTTAACAACTGATGGTATATAGTGTGGTTTAGTTCCCCCGCCAATAAAACTAGTAATATCTTGAAAAGTTTTATTTTTCTTAGCTATCTCCCTCAGTTTCTGATTTGTTTCTAGTTGTGTTAAACCTTTTGGTAGATCCAACTCTTTAATGCCAATTTTTTTAGGTACATCAGAAAACAATTCTTCAATATTATTCAATCCAATTTCTTTTAGCATAGAGTCTTTTATTTTCGAGTTTGGGATAAACTTCATATCTTCCTCATTCACAGTAACAACCAAATATTAATGAAACTTATGGAATCAATACTTATTTA
>DAOWFO010000022.1 GCA_030637965.1 Thermoplasmata archaeon | reverse complement strand
TGAGTTAGTTTCTATTGTAAATAAGATTAAACCCATTATTAGCGTGATGGTAAAAAACAACAATACTCCCACCTTTTTTGAAATCATAACTGCTATAGCTTTCTATTATTTTAGTTGTGAAAAAGTCGATTTTGCCGTTATTGAGGTTGGCCTTGGAGGACGATACGACGCTACAAATATTGTTGATTCAGAAGTTTTAATCATAACTAATGTTTCGTTAGAACACCAGAATATTCTTGGAAAAAATATTGAGGATATTGCATTGGAAAAAGCAGGCTTAATAAAAAAAAATATACCAGTTATTACCGCAGCAAAAGGAGATTCTTTAAAGATTATTGAGATGGTTGCAAATAAAAGGAATCTATCCATTTATAAAATAGATAATGAAAAATGGAAAAGGATAAATTGCAATCAAATTAGTCAAGACTTTATTATAAAAGGTATTCTAAAACATTATTCAGTTAGAACTCAAATGCTAGGAGAATACCAGGGAGAAAATATTGCACTTACGATAGTTGCAATAGAAAATCTTCAAATGAATGGTATCTATATAACAGACGCAAATATTTTAGATGGGGTTGAAAAAACTGTTAATCCTGGCAGAATGGAATTTGTTGGTTACGAACCTGGCATTTTACTAGACGGAGCACATAACAAAGCAGGTATGGATTCACTAGCTAATTCATTAAGAAATGATTTCTATTATAATAAACTTATAGTTATTTTAGGAATACTTACTGATAAAAATATTCCTCCAATGTTATCAATAATCGTTCCACTTGCAGACGTTGTCATTACAACAAAATCAAATATTAGTCGCGATTGTGAACCATCTAAACTTAGAGATATGATTGCGAAATTGGACAAAAAAAAGGAGGTTATTATAAAGGAAAAGGTCATAGATGCGATAAAGTTTGCAATATCAATTGCAGAAAAGAGTGATATTATATGTATTACTGGCTCTCTTTTTATTGTAGGTAAAGCTAGAGATTATCTTGTTTCATAGGCAAATGTTGATTTTTAAAACTGTGATCATAAAAATTGTATCTTTTTATTAGAAAAATCCAAAAATGTTAACATCTAGTTTTTTATGTGAAATATCATGTTTGAAAAAAGAAGCGAGAAACAACTAATTGTAATATATGTAATTATTGCTATTACAATAGCATTTATAATGGGCATTGTTCATTATTTTCAGGGTTGGGACTATTATGTTATTATAATTGTAGCAAATATTTGGTTTTTTTGTTTGTTCTATATATTGTACTTACCATTGAAAGTTAAAAAGGCAAGAAAAAAACAAAAATAGATTTATCTGCAAATAGTTGATATAGAAAAACAGTATTCCATTTTTTGTGAAATACAACAAACCATACATATTAGATGTGAAATCTCTCAAAGATATTGAAAAAGAAATTCAAAAAGTAGGTAGTGATCCTGAAAGTATTGGAATTATGGCTCCAAAGGCAATTTCTAAGGTTATTAAACTTGAAAATATTTTTCTTCAGGACGCAATTATCATAAAGCAAGATATGCTTTCTTTAGGAGGAGAAGTGGCTGTACCAAAAAATACATTTGAACTTTTTAAAAAAACTGGTGACATACTAATTATGGGTAATCTAAAGCAATTAAACAATCTAGTTGGGAAACTAGAGAGACATTATCCAAGACTAAAAAATATTGCAAAGGATCTTTCTATATTATTGAAGGACATTAAATGAAAGTGTTAAAGATCGGAAAAAAGTCATTTAATCTTGATAAAAGAACTCTTATTATGGGTATTTTGAATGTTACACCAAATTCGTTTTCTGATGGTGGAAAATATCTTTCTTTAGATATAGCTATAGAGCATGCTTTGTTGATGGTGAAACAGGGAGCCGATATCATTGACATCGGTGGGGAATCAACACGTCCAGGATCCAAGGCAATTACCTTTAATGAGGAAATGAAACGTGTAATACCTGTAATTGAAGAATTAGTAAAAAAAACAAATGTTCCCATTTCCATTGACACCTATAAAAACAAAATTGCTGAAAAAGCATTAGATGCAGGTGTAAGCATGGTGAATGACGTAACTGCTCTAAGAAGGGATATTCTTCTTGTAAATATTGTTGCAGAATATGAAGTACCAATCTGCTTAATGCATATGAAGGGAAATCCAAGAAATATGCAGATCAATCCTACATACAATGATATCATGAGAGAGATAAACTCATTTTTAAAGGAAAGAGCTGAATTTGCAATATATCATAATGTTAAGAAGGAAAACATAATTATTGATCCTGGTATCGGTTTTGGGAAGAAAACTGGGAAAGGTATCGAGGATAACTGCTTTATTATACAACATCTTTCTGATCTTAAAACACTAGGTTTTCCAATTTTAATAGGAGCATCTAGGAAGACATTTATTGGAAATATTTGTGGAGATAAAGAAACGCTTCCTATCGATAAAAGATTAGAAGGAAGCTTAGCAGCAGCTTGTCTATCAGCATATAACGGGGCTAATATTATTCGTGTTCACGATGTACAAGAAACACGTAGGTGTCTTGACTTAGTTGATTGTGTTATTAGATGAATTTTAAGACATGCTTAAATTATTTTTCTGATTTTAATATGATAGATATGAATTATTAGATGCATTTTTAGATATTAATTGGTTTTATATTGCATAACAAACATTTTTAAGAAGAAAAATAAATTGTAATCTTAAAATCCTGAGATTATATTAACTAAAACGCATCAATAATCTTAATCTTGTTTTTCCTTGAAAAATCCTTTATGTTTTTTCTAAATTCCGAATGAAATTTCTTAGATTTAAATATATTTTTTGAAAAGATTTCAAGAATATCTGGATTTTTACTTAATGCAGATTCAATGTTTTCCATAACACCTGTCCTAAAATGGAAATTATCGATCATTATTTCTGATACCCCACAATCTTTAAAAACCTTAAAAATATCGGTTATCTCTTCATTTTTAATTGTTGGATAGATAGGTCCAAAAAAAACACTTACTCTAACACCAGCATTATAATATTTTCGTAGAATATCAAGTCTTTTTTTAATAGATGATGAATATGGTTCAAGAAGTTTTCTTTCATTGTCATTTAGTGTTGCAATGCTAACCATTACTTCAGCATTGGAAAATTTTGATATAAGATCAATATCTCTAATGACCATCGAAGATTTTGTCTGAATATTAATTGGAAAATCATGTTTTAAAAGTTGTTCTAAACAATATCTAGTGATTTTGAACTTTTTCTCAACAGATTGATATGGATCTGTTACAGTTGAAATACCAACAACACCAGGTTTTCTCATTTTTAATTCTTTTGAAAGAATATGAGGAATATTTACCTTAACATCAACAAAATCTCCCCATTTCTCCCTATTAATCTTCAATACATTTGGTGCATAACAATATGCACATCTATGCTCACAACCCCTGTAAGGATTGAGAGAATAATCAATTCCTGGTAATTTTGAAGGCGATAACGCCGTTTTACAGCTAATCGGTCTAATCTTCATAAATACCTCATTTAAAATCCTCAATTCTTTTCTGATATAATTGATTTTTTAGAATAGCACTATTTCTAATCCACCTCTGAATAGGAATATCCATCTTCTGTGATACATAGACAATTGCTTTATCTAGGGTATCAAATATTTGGTAATCCTGCTTCAATGCCTTTCTTACGCTCTCTCTAACATTCCATACACCTATTGGCATGATATATCCCGGATGAGTTTCACGTAATATTACCACACCAGCCTGACGTCTTTCATTATTAAGTTGTTCATTTACAGCAAGTCTTGCTGCATAATAACATCCACCAATTTCAGCATATGTTGTTCTTCCTTTAAAAAACTCATAACTATTGAAAATCGAGATACTTTTACCATATGGATTCCATGTGGTATTTGGATACCATGCTTCAATGAGTTCATATTGCCATTCACTTGGCATCATCAAAATAATCCAGCGGTTATCAAACTGATTAAGGTGATAAATCCTAAACTCATTGATATAAGGATTTGCCTTTGTTTTTTTCATTAATTCTTTACCAAGAAGAGAATCAACAGCTGTAATGCTCCATCTGGTAGGAACAAATCTCCTAAATTTTTTTACTCCAAATGCTCCAACACTAAATGCACGTTGAATCTTAGAAATGTTTACTTTATCTTTAAATAAAATCGAAACGGCATCTTTTGCCTTTAAATCAGTATCATAAAATGTTTTCTCGATATGTTGTTCATATTTTGGATTAGTTATATCAAATTTTTTTAGAGGTGCAGATGGTCCATGAGGTTGTACTTCATCATAGAAAGTTATATTTCCACGAGGTTTTTTTTCAAAAATAGCCTCTGCAAAAACACTATTTTTTGAAAGAGCAAGTTCTCTAGTGTATCCGACAATCTTGTTGGGGTTTTCTACATCATAAACATCAACATTATACTTTCCTCTGATGAGCATTGAACGGAAATCAACTATATCATCAATACTCCTATCCATCCAAAGTTCTGGAGTATCGATAATTGAAGTATCGCCCATTATAGGTGGAATCATAGGACCAATTGATACTTTCGGATATCCATATCTACCAATAAATACACTAGGTGGTGAAGAACCTCCCAATCTCAATTTATCAATAAAAGGTTTCACTTTATCATGAGAATGAAATTTTACTAGAACAGGGCAGCGAGATTTGCCACATAAAAATTTTGTTCCACGACATAATGCACATAAACCATAAGATTTTTTTTTAGTAACCGTTAAAATTTTATTTTGTCTGTTTGAATTAAATTTAGAATTTATCACAATTTTATCATTAATTTATTTATCTTAAATATTTTCCCAGAGATCACTAAAAGTAATAACCTTACTAGTGCAATAGAATTATGAATTTAAGTTAAACATATTTTAAATCTCTTTCAAAATACTTATTTATAGGATATTATATTTCATCGTATCATGTCAGCCAAAAAAAGAAGCAGTAGTAGAAGAAGATCTAGACCAGTTGCACCTAAGAAAAAAAATCTAAATGTTACAATAATTGTTATAGCAATTATCGCGACAATAATAATTATTTCAGCAGTTTTTCTAATTATAGGAAATAATTCAGATGAAGAAAATGATGGTAACAATGGGGATAATTCGATTGCAGTTTTTGATACCTCATTAGGTACTTTCAAAGTGGAACTATATCAGGACAAGATGCCTGAAACTTGTGATAACTTCATCAAATTGGTCAATGATGGATTTTATAATGGTATGAATTTCTATAGAGTTCTAAATGATTTTATGATGCAAGCAGGTAGATACTTCCCTGATGGATCTGATAAAGAAAGTCCATATGGTAATATTAACTTTGAAGAATCAGATGTGAAACATTTAGATGGAGCCATTTCAATGGCAAGCACGGGTGATAAAGTAGGCGGAAGTGCAGAATTTTTTATCTGTGATGGGGAACAAATAGGATTAGATGGACGTTATGCTGCTTTTGGATTAACAATTGAGGGGCTTAATGTAGTACACGATATTGCTGCTGTAGACCACGATAATTCTCATCCAGCTGGTGGTGGAAAACCATATACAGATATTATTATAAACACTATTGAGATCGAATAAAGAGGTGATACATTTTGGGAAATCAAATAGCGGAATTCAATACCAATAGAGGTAATTTTAAAATTGAACTCTTTGGAGATAAAGCACCTTTAACAGTTGGTAATTTTAAAAAACTAGTGGACGAGGGCTTCTACAATGGTCTTATTTTCCATCGTGTGATTCCGAATTTTATGATCCAAGGTGGATGTCCGCATGGAACAGGTAAAGGGAGACCAGGACATTCTATAAGAGATGAGTTTCATCCAGATTTGAAACACAATTCTAAGGGAATTCTTTCTATGGCAAATGCCGGACCAAATACAGGAGGATCACAGTTTTTCATAACAGTAGCTCCAACTCCATGGCTTGACAGAAAACATTCAATTTTTGGTAAAGTAATTCAAGGTATGGATATCGTCGATGAAATATCAAAAGTTGATAAGGACAGAAACGATAAACCACTAAAGAATGTTGTTATAAATACTATTAAAATTATAAAATAAACGTGGTGATAATTATGACCGTTCTATCTGATAGAGACATTAAAATCTCGATTGAAAAAAATGAACTTGATATAGAACCATATAACCCAAATAATCTTACGCCAAATGGTTATGACTTGTCAATTGATGAAATTTATATTCGAAAAACAGATCAACACATAAAGGAAGGAATTGTAACTATTCCATCTCTTACCTGGTTTGCAATTAGTACAAAAGAATTTGTTAAAATGGGTCCGAAAATTACCTCACAACTATGGATAAGATCAAGTTATGCAAGGAAAGGAATAATGGCAAGTTTTGGTAAAGTAGACGCAGGTTTTAATGGTACTCTTACAATTAGTTGCTTCAATTCAAATAACAAAGAAATTAAGATACCAATTGGTGATAGATTCTGTCAAATTGTATTTGAAAATCTCTCAACTATGCCAACTGAACTTTATGATAAAAAATCAGGTAATTATCAAAATCAAAGAGGATTAAAACTATAAAATCTTCCGAGCAAATGTTAGATATCCTGTATGTCCCAACATATCAAAACTTGGCCTAGTTCCATAGTCGGAAACTATCATTTCTCGTTGAATATTTTCAAACGTTTTGATCTCAATAAAGTTATTTTTTCTGACTTTTTTAACAGTCTTTTCTACCTGTGATACAAGTGGCGAATAAGTACAGAAATAACCGCCTGGGCTTAGCGCATTCCATACATAATCTACTGAATCCCATGGATTTGGTATATCAAGAATTACTGCATCAAGATTTTTTTCATCTATACCTTTAGTCACATCCTTTATTTTTGTTGTAACATATTTTTCTAATTGAGCTGTTTTTAGATTTTTCATAGCATGTTCAATAAAATCCTCACGTTTATCATATGAAATAACTCTTCCATCTGGGGCCACAGCAGTCGCTAGTGCCATTGTTAGTGAACCTGAACCTATGCCTGCCTCTAAAACTGAATTGCCCGATTCAACAGAACAATTTATTATTATATGCGCAGCATCTTTAGGAAGAATGATCTGAGCTCTACGTTTCAAAGACTGAAGTTTATCTTGTAGAGATGGTTTTAAAATCCAGAACATTTTATTTCCAATTTTTAATTGTTTTCCATAGTATTTTCCTACTAGAGAAATTGGATCCACAACCCCTACTCCTTTAAACTTATTTGTCTTATCTTCTGTATCAATGATAATTTTCCTATACGCAGAATCAATTAGAACTACGCTTTCACCTTTTACAACTTTTTTATTCATGTTAATTTACCTATACATACAGGTTAAGGAGCCGAAACCAAATCTTTCGATATCAAGTTGATCAAGCCATTTTTCATAACATTCACAGTTAAGATCATCAAATATACTAACTTCTTGATTAATTGAAAACGATGATATTGCTTCTAGAATCTTTTGATTGCAATTTTTACAGTTATTTGCTCCTCGAAAACTACCTCCTCCTACTATGTCGCATTTAATTCTCTTTTTTCCTACAATTTTTTTACCTTCTTTTAATATTTCAATAATACTCCAAAGCCATGTGGGACAGTATTGCCTCCTCCTCCATAAATATTCAATCAATGTATTTCTTTGAACGTTTATTGGGTTAAGTGATATAATATCAGTCATATCTTTTATCTTATCAATTGTTACAATACTATCTTTGATTGATTCTTTCTCAGTTAGAAATGGAGGTTTAACAATTACATAAGTTTTGATTTGGCATTTGTTTTTCTTTAAAACATCGGTAGCAGTATTATAGTCGTCAAATGTAAAACCTTTGTTTATTGCATGTTCTCTCACAAAATCATTAGCAGTTTCTAAGCCTATACCTATCTCAAATGTTTTCGATTGAATGGCATCTTTTACATCTAATAATTTATCATCCGTAATATATTCTGGTCTTGATTCTATCGATATTTTGTCAGCATTTTTAGCCAGTCTTCTCAATATTTCAAATCTTACACTTGGTTTAAACTCGCTATCATCAAGAAAACTTCCAGAGTTAAATATCTTGACAAATTTTTCCCCATTGTATTTTTTCATTGAGGTTTCAAATTGTTTTAATAGATCTTCTTCAGTTACATGACCCCAAAGACTGTCATTATGATAACCGCACATAGTACAACCAGATTTTATAGACCATTTGCAACCTCTGGTTCTAAAAATTATTACAAAGGTATCAACAATTTCATCCTTAAAAACATCTTTTTCAGACCAGCATTTTACTGGTTTTGTTGAATCTCGAATTTTAGGAGCAAAATCCTTTTTTAGATTTTTACAGAAATCTGCTAGTTCGTTCATATCTAGTTATTTATACCATCTTTTTTACGAAATTTAAATATAAGTAATACAAAGATAAGAGAGATGACAAATACCATTAATTCAAATCCAGGAACTTGGACAAACTTTGGATGTGGAAGTTCAATTTTAGGCGGCTCCTCTGTCCCTATCTCTGGAATATCACTTATATTGAAATAGTATGTACCACTATCGATTATAGTATTGTTGAATTCAGTTGGTAAATTATCGAAATAATAAATAATATCAGCAAATGCTTTTACCGAAACATTCATTCCTCTTTGCCACCCATTAATTTTTGGGGATGTTTTATAGTAGTCACCATCTTTTGTTACATTAATGTATGCTCCTTCATTAATTGAATAATAAAATCTGCTAATATCTGGTTTAACATCGAACTTAATATCAGTAGTATATGTTACTTCAACACCAGAAGGATCATTTGCACCTGAAGGTTCTGGGAGTTTTATAGTTCCATTACTGTATTCAAAAGTACCATTGCCATTTTGTTCACTACTCTTACGTTCACTAAAATCTGTAGCTAAAATAGTAAAATAATACTCTCCAATAATATCATCAGAGTTATTATAGGTATATGAAAAAATTTGATTTTCAAATGTATAACTAGTTGGATTATAACTTGTGCCATCTGGATAAACTAAATTAAAATCGATATCCTTAATACCAACATTATCTGTAATTCTTGCTACGATTTTAACAGTTCCACCTAATTCCTGTGTAGATGGAAGTGTAACTACTTCGATGAATGGTTCCTCATCATCATAAAATGGAGGGTTAGAGAGTATTATAAGTATAAGCAACCAAGTGAAGAAATAAATTGCATATGATGTAAAAATACCCTTTCGTCCAAGCTCCTTCATATCAATATTTAGACGGGTGAAAAGATATTTCAACCACGCTGCAGTGAAAACACCAAATAATAAAACCAGCTCCCATCTAAAATCATTTCCACTTAAAAGAACCCAGAATCCAAAAGAAATGAAAGCTATTGCAACACCGAATAAGAATGAAAGAAATGTGATTTTGATCTTTTGCCTTTCATTTTCTATGAATTTTTCTTTATCAAACTTTGGAATTTTAAAATCAATTTCTTTTTCCTCGTCTTTTTCTTTTCGTTTTTTTGCCATCGTGGAGGGATATAGTTCTTATTTAAAATGTTTAGGGTTGTATTAATTTTAAGAAAAAACTATCTTCTATAAATTTACTTTATTGGATTTAAAACTATATACTTAAAATTCCATGACTTTAAATGAGAACGACAACTCAATATAGTAAGGAATTGGTTATTTCTCACTTTAATCTTTTTTTCTTGTAGTATGATTATTAGAACCAATAATAAATGTAATATTATTTGTTCATAATTGGATGTTAAAAATTACTTATCGATACGCACATTATTGTTTTTTTACCAAATAAAAAGATCTCCATCCAAATGGTTTATAGAATGGAAATTGGTGACTTTCGATTTTTTTAACAAGAATAATGTTATCTTGTAAATCAATTAGATTAATTAGTGGCTCTACAGCTGCATCTAACTCCCTTACAATAACTTTACTATTATTTTTAACATTTTTAAAAATATAATCTACTACCTGTAATAACGGTAATGTACAACTTGATATGATAATCATATTAAATTCTTCAAGAGGATAATTCATTCCATTTCCGTGGTCAATTTTTATTTTATCCTGTAAATTTTTTTTATTGACTATATCATTAGCTAATTTTATAGCTTTTGGATTTCTATCAATCCCTACGATTTTGGCACCAGTTGTTCTCGCTAATGTTATTTCAGTCAAAGGATATGCACCACAACCAATATGCAACACCTTATCCTCATTTGAAATATTTGACGCTTCATATTCATTTTTATATACAGTGCTAATTAATTTATCATATAATTTAGCAATTATTTCAAATTTATAAGCAATATTATCAATAAAAATCCAGAAATATATTATTTGTTTTTTTAACAAAAAAACCATAAAATTATTTTTAATTTTCATTTTTCTGATTAATGAATTTATACTATTGTTAATTACTTTTCCGTTATTTTTATAATGATTTTAATTTATGGACAATTCTTGTTTTTCAGAAAAGACTTTAATTAACTTAGAAATAATATGTTTTAGAGAAAAATCAACATGTTGATGGATGAAAAGACTTCACAGAAATTTGCTAAATATATGAGAAAATATAATGTACTTTATAAGAATCTTGCAAGAATCTCTCAAGAAAATTTGCTTTACTCCCTTAGAGATCCTTTGGTAGTAGATATTGGTATTGGTCCGGGTTTATTGTCTATAGAAATTAATAAATTAATTCCAAATGCAAATATTATTGGTATTGATCCATCAATTGAAATGCTTAAATTAACAAAGAGACAAGCGATTGGTACCAATTTTAAGAAAATTGAAACAATATTGTCAAAAGCTGAATCTATTCCATTGAAGAATGATCTCGCGGATCTAGTTATCAGTAGATTTAGTTTTATCTATTGGGATAACCCTACCAATGGTCTTTCTGAGATGTATAGGATTTTAAAACCTGGTGGACGGATGATTCTAGAACTTATAAATAGGGATTTTCCTAGATGGAAACTCTTTCTAACTAAGATTCACATGTTTATTAATTCAGCAGGAAATGAAATAATCGAGTACCATATCAATTCCTATAATAAAGCTTATACAATGGATAAAATTGAAAAACTTATTTCCTATAGTGGTTTT
Source organism: Thermoplasmata archaeon (assembly GCA_030637965.1). Taxonomy (GTDB): domain Archaea; phylum Thermoplasmatota; class E2; order DHVEG-1; family DHVEG-1; genus DAOWHD01. Next base: position 6,455 of record DAOWFO010000022.1, on the reverse strand, counting down.
AACATAATTTTAAAAGAAGGTAGTAAAAGTAAGTGGAAGCTTCTTATTGTTGCAGAAAAACCATTCTGATAGATATTATATTTTAATTTAAAATTATTTTCCACGCTCTTTTACGCAATGTATTTATAATATATAAATTCATAATATAAATTGATAATAATATACATTGAATGTATTAGAGTTGATGCAGGTGAAATTATCAAATAAGTTGATAGCTATATGTATTATTCTTATACTCCTAAAATCAATACCAACACCTATAATTGCAAATAATTGTTCTCCTCAAGTTATCAATCATAATATTGAAAGAGAAAAACAACTATTTTTACTTCGTAGTGAACATTACTTATATATAAAAGCATTTGAAAATGTTTCTGAATTTCATATAAGATTTTCTTTTCCGCCAGGCTATAATTATCAAGTGCCAATAATAATAGAAATTTTTAATGACACGACAACTAATTTAAAACACTATCAAATCGAGAATGGTGCAAATGAACCAAATAAAAACATAAATTTTACAATTAGATTTATGAATAAAGATGAAAAAATCTTAATTCATTTTAATTGTTGGGCTCTTGTTATAAATCATGAATTTGAAGATTTACCAGAATATGTTAGAATTCCAAAAAGAGAAGAACTACCAGAATATACAAAAAGGTGGCTTACGGAAACAGAGGTTGTACAACTTAATAGAACTTTGATAAAATTACATGCGATAAAACTACATGGATTAAATAATAACCTTATCGATTTTGCTGGTAAAGTTGCACAATTTATTAAAGAACATAGATATTTGTTGTTTATTTTACAATTAAAACTCGGCCTTTTCCTAACCCAAGATTCAATAACAACTCTGATAATTAATGGAGAGAATGTCGGAAGATCACATTTGGCCTGTTCATTTTTCAGATTAAATGATGTTCCTGCACGAGTTATCTTAGTACATAATGATCAGGGTTTTTGGACTCAAATGCATTATATGGTTGAATATTATGTTCCAAATTACGGATGGGTTTTATTGGATACAACAAAAGGTGAGACACCATATGATTATAAAAGACAGATTATAAATAGAATCTGCTATCCTGAAGATGAAAATAATACTAAACATGACTATATTCTACCATTGATGAAAGGAGAAGAGCGTTGGCTTTGGATAAATAATGACCAAGTGAAACCATATTATGTTGATTGTGATAATGGAAGCAAATCTCAAATGTTTACAGAAGGGCAAATTTCTGTTAATAATACAGAAGCAGATTATGTATTTCATCTAACTGAGAGTGCTTATTGTTACTATGAACTATTCCTTGGTGTTAATCTTTCTGGAGGGAATTTGATAAAATTTAACAATGCTTATTCCGCTCAAAAAAACGCAATTTTTGAGTTAAAAGATAATTATGATTTAGTAGAATATATCAATGAAATGCTATATGCCATTAATGAGTACGAAAAAATAATGATATAATTAACTTTTCAACAAATAAATTTGGATAATTTTTTTAGATAAATTTATTATTCTATGTATTGTTATTATTTATTCCATGAGTGAAAATAAAGATAAAAATAAAAAAACTTTTGGTCAACTATTATCAAAATTTAGATATTTCTTGTTATGGCTCATCCCATTTCTTGTTTTTTCAATTGGCTTTATTCCTCTAATTACATCATTAATGATTATTTTTAATTTTTTATCTTTTTCCAATATATTTGATTTCATTTTGCTTCCTTTCATTATCTATATAGAATTTGTAATTTTAGTTTTCTCTGAAATATTGATTTCAGGTTTAATAATTAAGATATTTAAAATTAAATATAAAGAAGGTACATATGAATATTCATTTGAAAACAAAATGGCTTTTAAGTGGATGCTTATCTGTCAACTATATACTCCTATCCGAAAAATTTTTGAAATAATACCAATGGGTAGGATACAAAAATTTTATCTTAATCTTATCGGAATGAAAATTGGCAAAAATACTCTTGTAGGTGGAACAATAAAGGATCCTTGTGTTACAGAATTAGGCAAAAATACTACAATCGGCGAATATGCTGTTCTTTATGCTCATATTCATAATTATAAAAAAGGTACAATAACAATTAAAAAGGTCAAAATTGGAGATAATTGCATTATTGGTGCTGGTGCAATTGTTATGCCTGGAGTGAAAATGGAAAATAATTCAATCTTAGGGGCGGGAGGATTAGTATCAAAAAACCATATATTAAAAAAAGGAAAGATCTATGTCGGAAATCCTTTAAGAGAAATAAAAAACGATAATAGAAAATGAATTTTTCTATTTAATTTACAATTTTTTATAATATTTTTGAGTGCTTCGATAAAAATTTGAAATGATTGAATAGTTTTCTTTAACTCTATATCCTTTTCTTATAGGATCCTGCATCAAGTAGATCTTCCAACTCTCTCTTATTTTTAATCTCAAGTTCTACTAGCCATCCATCATCGTAAGGACTCTCGTTAATCATCTCAGGAGTATCTTCAAGTTTCTCATTTATTCTTACAACTTTTCCACTGATTGGTGCATATATTTCTGATACCGACTTCACAGATTCTACAACACAGAGCTCATCACCTTTTATAAGTTCCTTACCAACCTCTGGTAATTCAGCAAAAACAATATCTGTAAGTTCGGATTGTGCATAATCAGTAATTCCGATGATCGCAGTGTTGTCTATTATTTTTAGCCATTCATGTGCATCGGTATATTTTAAATCATCTCTAATCTCCTTAGTCATGCTTATCAAAATCTGTTATTTCCATCATTGTTTTAAACGTTTTCTAATTTTGCTTATACCAATCCTTTTTAACAAATGGTGGCTTTACTACCTTTGCCTTGACTTGTTTTCCTCTTATAATAACATCTAAGATTCTGTCCTTTTCTCTAAACTCTGGATGAACATAAGCCATTGCAAGACCTTTATTAAGACATGGTGACAAAGTTCCACTGGAAACAATACCTATCTTCTTTCCTTCATTTTGTACCTCACAACCATGCCTGGGTATTCCTTTGTCTATGCATTCTAGACAAGTAAGACGATAATAATCTCCCATTTCTTTTTGTATTAATAAAGAATCTTTTCCGATAAAATCATGATCCCAATCTATCACCCAAGACATTATTGCTTCAAGGGGTGTTCTTCCACCCTCAAATTCATTTCCTGCAAGAAGGAAACATTTCTCGATCCTCAATGTGTCTCTAGCTCCTAGTCCAATTGGCTTTATGTCAAATTCCCTCCCAGCTTCTAAAATCTTATAGAATAATTTTTTTGCTTTTTCTAGATTGTTAATCTGCAATTCAAATCCTAACTCTCCAGTATAGCCTGTATGGGAAATTATGCATTCTACATCTGAAATATTGATAAAACGACAAGCAAAAAATCCAACTTTCTTTAAATCAACATCTATAAGTTTTTGCAATGTATCTCTTGATTTTGGTCCCTGAATTGCAAGAATCACATAATCCCTAGAGACATTTTCAGCTGTTGCACAAATATTGTGTTCATCTGATTTTTTATTTAACCACTCGGTCACCTTATCAGACATACCCGCATTTGGTATTATCATATATTTTTCTCCAAGATGCATAAAAATAGTGTCATCAATAATTGTTCCATCTTCTCTTAAAATTGCAGTATATTGACTCATGCCGTCCTTAATTTTTGAGGCATCTTCTAACGTCGTAAGAGTTAATAATTTTTCAGCATCTTTCCCAGTAATCCAAACATTGCTCATATGAGATACATCAAAAAGACCGACAGTTTTTCTTACTGTAAGATGTTCATCTTTTATTGAAGAAAATTGTATTGGCATTTCAAAACCAGCAAATTCTTTGAATTTCGCTCTAAATTCCTTATGAATATCATTTAATGGTGATTTTAATAACATGCTCAACGAGAAGGTGTATATTGTAACTGTAATTTAAGATTTCGACAAAGTATTTATCAAATACATCATATACCCGTCATCAATGAAAGAAACGGATATAAAAAGAGTTTTTAGAGAGAATAACAGATTATTTTCCGAGAACCTTAATTCATGTAAGGGAATTAAGGTATACGGTGAAAAACTGATAAAACATAAGGATAAAGAATTGCGATCCTGGAATCCTTATAGGAGTAAACTTGCAGCCGCAATTCTTAGTGGTCTAATAAAAATTAATATATCTTATAATTCACAAATATTGTATTTGGGTGCTGCGACAGGTACTACTGTTAGTCACTTCTCAGATATTGCAAAAGATGGAATTGTCTATGCTGTTGAAAATTCTCCTATAGCAGTAAAAGATTTGCTGCAATTGAGTAAAAAAAGAGAAAATTTAGTTCCAATAATGTCAGATGCAAATCATCCAGATAGATATAATAAAATTGTTCCACCAGTAGATTTCTTGTACCAAGACATTTCACAAAGGAATCAAACTGAAATTTTTATAATTAATATCAGCAGATATCTTAAGATAGATGGGCAGGGAATTATTATGGTAAAGGCAAGAAGTATAGATGTGTCGATAAAACCAAAAAAAGTATATGAACATGTTATTAATGAACTCAGGAAGTATAAACTTATGATTGTTGATTCAATAGATATTTCTCATTATGAAAAAGATCATGCTGCCATAGTCGTATCTGCTTAATTTTATTTGAAAAACCTTTATTATAATAAAATAATTAGGTGTTAAATCATGAATATAAAACCTGAATCAAAAACATTCATTAATCTTGCAAAATTCTTTATACCATTCATTATTGGTTTAGGTGTTGTTGGTAGTGTTAGTTTTCTGTTGGAAGGAAATCTACAATTTAAATTCTTGTCATTAATCTCAGGATATTTTTTCCCACCTTTAGGTAAGGAAACAATTATTCCTGCAGGAATAATAGCAGGTATTAATCCTATTGTAATGGCTTTTTCAATAGCCTTTGTTGATATTATTGTGGCACTATTTCTTGTTTGGAATTACGATCTTGCAAAGAAAATCCCATTAATTGGAAATTTTATTGGAAAGGTTGAAACTATCGGAAGAAAATCTTCGAGCAAATATAATTGGATGAAACCGTTAAGATTCATAGGAATTATGCTTTTTGTTATGGTTCCTTTCCAGGGATCAGGAGGCCTTGTCGGTTCTATTGTCGGACGCTTAATTGGTATGAAACCATGGAATATTTTCTTTGCAATATCAACAGGTGCGGTAGCCGGTTGTCTAATGATAGCTTATTTTGCTGATGTAATACTATCGATTTTCATCAGAAACTTTTTACTGGGACTTTTAATTATTTTGATTATTTTAACCATATGCATTATGTTTCTAGCTTATAAAACAATGATTAAAAACAATAATAATAAATTAAAATAGGTGAAAATAGTTTTTATACCTCAATATGTATTTCCTTTAACATTCTATTGGCAATAAAAGATGGGGCTTTTATTAGGAGGTCCTTATAAGGTGAAGGAGGTATAATCTCAGATCTGCTTAAATTTTCAGCTTTATTAACATGTCGCCTAATTTCATCAATATATAGAATTTTAATTTTTGATGAATTTTTTAAAATCATTTTATTTATGGATCTTACCTTTAACGAAGTATTATCAACCGTTTTGTTTTCTAATCGGGTGAGAAGAGGAATGATTACACTATCTATCATCTCTCCATTTTCAAGGTCCACAAGATCGTCAGCAAGTTGATAAGCAAGACCTATTTCCCTTCCATAATCAGCTAAAATGTCCAATATATCTCCAGATGCTTCTGCCTCAATTGCCCCTGCTTTGCATGCCGAGGAGAACAATGAAGCTGTTTTCATATTGATTATTTTGTAATATTCTTTGAAAATTTTAGATTTTGAGGTTATGCCATTTGTACCATTCTTAATGGTTTCTCCATCATAATCCACTTCTTTCATCTCACCATTTAAAACCTCATCCCAAGTATCAACATATAATTTAGCAATTTTATTTCCGTGTGTAAGAGCAATATTAAAACCTATTGATAGCATTCTGTGTCCTATTAAAAGAGCCTTTGGAATCCCTTCCTTAATATGAAATGCAGGTTTACCTCTACGATTCAGATCTTTATCGATTATATCATCATGGACAAGAGATGCTGTATGTGCTAGTTCAATAGCAACAGTACCCTCAATTGACTTTTGATATTGATAAGGTGTTTCCTTTCCACCAGTACAAACCTTAAAACAAAGCTGTGCAACCAAAGGGCGAAGGCGTTTTCCGGCTTTCAATATTGAAGCTATTTTTTTATTGGTAACAATTACTACAATTTTTTTTTCTATATCTTTCTTTGTAATTTCGAAGAAACTATCTAGACTAAGCATTTGTCCCATTGCCATCAGAACATCTCGACCGATTAAGACATATCTTATCTGTATTATTAATACTATTGGATATTGTATATTATAAATATTTCTTTATTTTCTTGCCATTAAATATA
>DAOWFO010000065.1 GCA_030637965.1 Thermoplasmata archaeon | reverse complement strand
GGTGAAATATGGGCAAAGGAATAAATGCAGCGCGGAAACTCAAAAAAAACAGAAAACAGCAGTTATGGAATGATAGGTACTACAAAAAAAGAGTCCTACATTTAAAAGAAAAGGCAGATCCTCTTGAAGGAACATCCCAAGCTAGAGGAATTGTTATCGAAAAAGTAGGGATCGAAGCGAAACAACCAAATTCTGCCATTCGTAAATGTGTAAAGATACAACTTATTAAGAACGGAAGACAAATTACTGCCTTTGCTCCAGGTGATAATGCCATTGGTTTTATTGATGAACACGACGAAGTTATGGTGGAGGGAATTGGCGGTAGAATGGGAAGAAGTTTCGGTGATATCCCTGGAGTCCGATTCAAGGTTATAAAGGTAAATGATGTATCACTTCAAGAAATGGTTAGAGGAAAAATTGAGAAGGCAATGAGACGATAAACATGACTGCAAAAAAGAATAGCGATAAAATTACTCATTTTTTTCCCGTTTTGGCGAAATATGATATGGGTAGTGTGAAAGTAGAAGATAAGGGTTTAGAACGATATATAAATCTAGATACTGAAAATATCTATCTTGGTGCGGTTTTTGCAAATAAAATGTTTGCTAAATCTAAAGTTCCTATAATCGAACGTTTAATAAATAATATAATGAGAACATCAAAGTACAATGGAAAGAAAATCAAAGCATATAAAGTCGTAAAATCCACTCTTGAAATTATTGAAAAAAAGACAAAATCCAATCCTGTACAAGTATTAATCCATGCCATTCAGAATTCTGCGCCAAAAGAAGAAACAACAAGATTACGTTTTGGGGGAATATCTGTTCCTAAAGCAGTTGATACATCTCCACAGAGGCGCTTGGATCTCGCAATACGTAATATCAGCACAGGTGCAGTTAACAACAGCCATAAAAATAAGAAACATATGGATGTTTGTCTTTCAGAGGAGATAATAAAGGCATCTAAAAATGATGTATCCTCCTTTGCCGTAGCTAAGAAAAATGATACCGAGCGAGTTGCCAAATCAGCCAGATAAAAATAAGAAATTTAGATTTATTAAAAATATTATGTGAATTATATGAGGTTAGTACTATGGGTAAAAAGGAAGACAATATCAAAAAAGCAAAGAACCTAATGAACAAATTAGATTATATACGTAATATTGGGATAGCTGCACATATTGACCATGGAAAAACAACACTTTCAGATAACTTGCTTGCCGGCTGTGGAATGATGAGTGAAGAACTTGCTGGAAAGCAGCTTGTTCTTGATTTCGATGAGCAGGAACAAGATAGAGGTATTACAATTAACACGGCCTCTGCATCCATGGTACACGATTTTGAAGATAACGAATATCTTATTAATCTTCTTGACACACCAGGGCATGTTGATTTTGGTGGGGATGTAACACGTGCAATGCGTGCTGTCGACGGGTGTGTTGTTGTTGTGTGTGCTGTTGAAGGAGCTATGCCTCAAACAGAAACTGTTGTGCGGCAAGCACTTCGTGAAAAAGTCAAACCTATTTTATTTATTAATAAGGTAGATCGTTTAATCAATGAGTTGAAGGTCACACCAGAAGAAATGCAACAACGTTTTGTTAAAATAATTGCAAAATTTAATGATCTGGTAAACAAGATGGTTCCTGAAGAATTCAAAGGTAAATGGAATGTAAGAGTAGAGGATGGAAGTGTGGCTTTCGGATCTGCTTTCTATAACTGGGCCATATCTACACCATACATGAAAAAAACAGGTCTTAGTTTCAAGGATGTCTATGACTACTGTAACAACAATGATCAAAAATCATTAGCAAAAAAAACAAAAATTCACGAAGTATTACTAGATATGGTTGTAGATCATCTTCCATCTCCAAAAATTGCACAAAAATATAGGATACCTCATATTTGGAGAGGAGATCAGGAGAGCGATCTTGGAAAAAGTATGCTTGAAACAAATGAAAATGGACCCCTTGCACTTATGATTACAAAAATTGTTATGGATCCACATGCAGGTGAAATAGCAGTAGGAAGAATGTACAGCGGTAAAATTTTACGAGGGCAAGAAGTCTATGTGGTTGGAATGCCAAAGATCAATCGTGTTCAACAAGTAAATCTTATGGTTGGATCAGATAGGATTCCTGTAGAACACGTAAGTGCAGGAAATGTTGTTGCCGTTACAGGTATAAAAAATGCAATTGCAGGTAGTACTGTAACTAGTGATTCAGAGGACGAGCCATTTGAACGTATCGTTCATGTATCTGAACCAGTTGTTACAGTTGCAGTGGAAGCAAAACATACAAAGGATTTGCCTAAACTTATAGAAGTACTTCGCATTGTCTCAAAAGCAGATCCTAGTATACAGGTAAATATTAACCAAGAAACTGGAGAAAATCTGATGGCTGGTATGGGGGAACTTCATCTTGAGATCACAGAATATAGAATCAAAAATGAATATGGCGTAGATGTTGTATGTTCAGAGCCTATTGTTGTATACAGAGAATCTATAGCAAAGAAAAGTCCAAATAAATTCGAGGGAAAATCACCTAACAAACATAATAGATTTTACATTGAAGTTGAACCATTGCCTGAAAAAATTATTAAGGCATTATATAGCAATGAAATTCCCAGTAATGCAAAAAAATTCAAAAAAGAAGTAGTAAAAATATTACAGGATCTTGGAATGGACAAGATTACTGCTAAAGGAACTTTTGACATACAAGGAATGAATATGCTTACTGATGTCACCAAAGGTATACAATATCTTTCAGAAACTCATGAGTTAATTGCACAGTCATTTGAAGAGGTTATGAAAAGTGGACCAATTGCTTCCGAACCTTGTCAGGGAGTGCTTGTTAGATTGGTTGATGCTAAGCTTCACGAAGATGCAATACACAGAGGACCTGCTCAGGTAATACCTGCAGTGAGAAATGCTTTATATGGATCTATAACAATCTCCGATCCAATACTTCTTGAACCTATGCAAAAGGTATTTATTAGTACTCCACAGGACCTAATGGGAGATGCTTCTAAAGAGTTGAACCAAAGGAGATCTGTTGTAAGAGATATGAAAACTGAAAAAGACATGGTTAACATTGACGCGAAAGCACCGGTTGCAGAAATGTTTGGTTTTGCATCTTCGATACGGTCGGCCACTGGAGGAAGAGTGCTTTGGAATACAGAAAACATAGGATTTGAACCACTACCTAGACAACTTCAGAATCAAATTGTATCACAAATAAGAGAAAGAAAAGGTATGAAACCTGAACCGTTTCCAGCTGAATATTACATGGATTAAGATTATTCTTTTTCTATTTTTCTAAAAAAAACATAAATTATTAGACTTACAATTAAATTATCATGTTAGGTGAATAGATGGAAAGAGGAAACATAAAAATAAACAAAAACTATGAACTTGAATACCGCTATTTTGAAAGAGATACTGATTACAAATATTTTAACCGAAAATTTGAGATTTATCTTATTGATAAAAAACCTCTAATGAAAAATTATGTACTTCATATGGATAATTGTGACACTTCTCCAGGAAAATGGTCTCCACATATTCACAAAGCATCTAATGTTAAGAAAAAATTATATTTTGGTATGTCAACTTTAAACTGGAATGACGTGAAAAATAACCTTGTAAACTGTATAGTTGATGAAATAGGTGAAAAAGATAGATTGCATATTAAAAAGGCTATTGGGAAATTATCATCTCCAAAGCTTTAGACTTTGAAAATTGAAAATTTTCATTATGTTTTTTCTAGTATTCTGTAATCTTATATCTATTATGTACTGGTTCATATATTTGTCCATTCCGTTTGAGCCTATCCAATGCTTCTTTTACCTTATCGGCAGCAAACCCACTAGTTTCTGCTTCAATAATTATCTCGTTTCTAGCTGCATCACCATCTTTAGATTCATCACATAATCGTTGTATGATGTCCATAATCGTACGCATTCGATCATGTTGACTGTGGCTAATACCTGTTGCAATAATATCGATGTCAATCTTACCAGTCTCTCTATCCATTCCAACTCTTCGAAGATATTGGTCAATTGTAGAAATTGCTCTTTTTGCATCATCAATAGTAACCTCCTCACTCAATCTGATACGAGCACTTGCCTCAGCTAATCTAACAAATGCTTCTAATTGTCTCGGTGTGAAAGGAATTGAATCAACGGATGAATTCCTGAAATTTACATAATAGTTTTTCAATATCTCCAAAGCATCGTCACTCATGACAGGGAAAATGTTTCTTTTGGCATATGCTACATATTTACGTAAAAACTCCGGATCGAATATTGGCATAACATTTTCCATTAGAAAATCTTTCTCTTTTTTATTATATTTTGACTTTTTTGATTTAGTGATGTTCTCAAAAACCTCTCCTGCTTTATGAGTATGTAAAATATGTGTTGCAAGCTCTTTATCTTTCTCCATACTAGGTTTATCTATAATGGAAAAAATGAGATCGAAACGAGAAAGAAGGGCAGGAGGCATATTAATCTGTTCATGTATAGGCATGAATTCATCGAAACGTCCAAGTTTTGGATTTGCCGCAGCTAAAATTGCACATCGTGATTTTAATGTAGCATTTATGCCAGCTTTTGCAACAGAAATTTCTTGCTGTTCCATTGCCTGATGAAGTGAACTTCGATCCTGATCGTTCATCTTATCGATCTCGTCGATACATGCAATTCCCATGTCAGCTAGTACTAATGCTCCAGCTTCTAGAGTCCATTGCCCCTCACCAAATTCATCACGAACCGCTGCAGCGGTAAGACCAGCTGCAGATGATGCTTTTCCAGAAGCATAAATACTTCTAGGAGCGAGTTTTGCTAGATAGTTTAGCATTTGTGATTTTGCAGTACCTGGATCACCCACAAACAATGTGTGAATATCTCCTCTTATATATGTACCATCAGGCATTTTTTTGGATAACCCTCCAAATAATTGTAAAACTAAAGCGTCTTTTTCTACATCCATTCCATAAATAGTTGGAGCCATGCTTTTTCTCATATTATTATAAATTTCAGGGTCTTTACTTATCTTTATTATTTCCTTTTCATCTTCCTCTGTCACATCTACCTCTTCAAATGCTAGTTGCTGATTTTCAATACTAACTGCCTCCATAGTCTTATCAAAGGAAGTTAGTCTAAATGTTCCTCTTCGCCTTTGTTTAGAATGTAAAATACCATTTACAACCACTCTATCACCAGGAGCGATCTCTCCAACAAGATCATCTTCAAGGTAAACACTAATTTTTTCTGGTTGAGCTCCTCCTCTTAATCCCTCAGGATTCTCTTGGATTTCAATTTTTTGTGAATCTATAAATGTAGACAGATTGGTTAAAAGTTTTAATGAAGATACCCTACCACAACCTCCTTGATCCTCAAAGCATTCATTAGGTTCCTTTAAAATATCTTCATCTTGTTCTACTTTAACTACAGCACCGCATTTTTGACATAAGAATGCAGCCACTTGAAGTTTAGGTCTTACCTCAGTTCTTTTCTTAACTAAACCTTCAATAGCTTTTAGTTTTCCTAAATGATTCGCTCGGATTTTTCTAATAATTATTTTATGTAAATCAGGGAGATTTGTGACCCTAAAATGCAGTATTATTTTGTTTTCAACCGCAACATCAATATTTTTTAGTGCTTCTTCGGCATTGAATATTGTCTTATATGGTTGATTGATAAGTTCTTCAGCTAATTTTGGATCGATTCTGTCTATATCCCAATAATCAACAATCAAACTACGTTTTTCTGGATATTCTAAAGCAACAGTTTCTATCTCAGATTTGTAGTTTTCTTCAAAGAAGTTCTGCCAAGATGCTACCAAACTATTATCCTTTAATAATTGTACCATGTTTCTTCCCCCACAATCTTAAATCATGAAATACATACCTAATCTAATAATTTTAGCGGGTGTAGAAATTCTTTGAGTGGGTGCACGCTTCATCTATTGACTACCCATCTACATTCTCAACCCCGTTAACCCTTCGAGCATTGGCAGTTTGCGGTAAGGCTGCTCACTTCCGTGCCTCACCCGATTTCCGCAACTAAGATGAATATATGACCCTCCGGTCATATATAATCATCACCTCCAATCCCAAAGGACAGGGTTTCATCGTCAATAGATGGATCAATAAATGCTCGTTACATCGCCTCTTGGGTTCAACCCCAGCATAAAGACGATTTCTGGTTACAGGGAACGTCTACCTCCCCAGTCTATTCTACACCTATCGCCATCATTTGTTTTACAATGATCTTCGTATAATTATTAACAGATTTCTGAAGAATTGAAAGAATATTAATGCTAATGCAATTGATAAAAAGCCGATATCACGAGCGATATACAACCATGCTTGTGAAAGGGCATCTCCACCCCCAAGTACCACAATTTTTCCAGCAGCATACGAATCAAGAATAAGGAATAAAACTGATATCGCAACAATGAAAAACAATACGATATTAATGTAAAACGACCATCCATACCAGGTTTTTCTGCTTATTTGCCTTATTCTATTATCATCCACCATGACAACAACTCCTCTTAATAAACAATGCATGCATAATGAATATATCAAATTTATGCTTCAAATTAATTAGAAAAAATCGGTTATTTTTGTTTTTTTTATCTTGTCACTCATAAATAAAGAGTCGATAGATTTTTCGACTAGTTTTATCCGTTGGAATGCATAAGATGGAATATGATATTTTTCAGCTATCTCCTTTGAAATTTCTAAGTATTTTTTAACAGATTTCTCATGAACTGTTAGAATAAGTTTTCCATTGCACTTCTTGCACTTCCCACTTATAGGAATTCTTCGATAGGTAATATTACATATTGGGCAGCGAACCGATTGTTTACTAAACGCTCTAAGGTTGCCCAATATATCTGGTAGAAAATGTCTTTCAATAACTCTATAGGCAACATCTGCTTCATCAACTGCACGTATTTTTGCAGCAAGATCAAGTTGTGAATTCATCTTATCCATCATAGTTTTCAATGTTTTGTATGAAGATATTGTTGGACCTTCAGAAATGTCATCTGTATCATGCGTGAAGTCGAATTTTTCGTATTGTAATTCAGTCCCTAATCTTGAAGAAACTAGACCCATTACATCTTCCAATAATTTGGGATGTTCGTGTCGCATTGTTGCTTCATAAAAATCAAGAGGATACCTTGCTAAAGTATCAACATTATGAGCTTCTTTATCAACCTCAGATGGATCTAGTCGAGTAGTAAGGATAAGGGGTAAGTCCATTCTTCCCCCTCGTTTGTCAGGTATATATGCATACGAAAAATTTAAAAGTGCATCCATGAGAAGCATTAGACCATCCTCGTCACCATCTGCATTTCTGCGTTTCGCTGCATGATAAAAAGGATGCGCAAAACAGACCTGAGCTTCGGTAAATCCTATAATTCTAGCTAATGATCCTCCAGATGTATGAGGAGCTAATCCTGCTACAAGATGACCTGTTAAATCCTCAAGTTTTTTTACTTTATAAAATCGATCTAATTTATAAAACCTAGCAAGAAGATCATCAATAAATCTTGATACTTTTACAAAATATTCCGCACAGGTTTTTGAAATAACAACATCCTGCACTTTTAATTCACATATTTGATCATCTCTTTCTAGTGAATTTCCATGATAATCTCTTGAATATCCTAATTTTTTTAAAGTTTGTAATGATATATGAATTTCTTTTGGCTTAAAATGTGTGAGTGGAGCATCAGTCATATCGAAACGTATTGTTCCATCCTTAAAAACAGACAGTTCGTGCTTTGCTCTTAAAAGTCCTTTTTCTAAAGGCTCTGGAGTTTTATGTTTTGATATAGTCCCTTGTACACCTTTGATCGTTTCAGGAATATTTCTTAATTTTATGTTGTTTTTTGCAAGTTTAAGTTCCTCAGATAAATTGATTTTATGTAGCTCTATTCTTCCTTCTATTGGATTTGTATGTCCCCCACAGATACAAGATATACGATGAGTGAATTTACCACATTTTAAACACTTCCGTTTTCCTGCTTCAACTTCGATTATAACTTTCTCAACGGCTTTATTAAATAAACGTTGATTTCCCCCATAATTTCCTAAAGGAAATAGTACGTGTGGTGGTGGTCTCATTTTTCTTGCATCTGCTTTCTCAGGTCGACCCATTCTCGTTCCAATGCGGAAAGGTGCTCGATCTTTAATTTTTATATCAGCGAGTTTTGAAACAAGGAAAACAGTGCTTTCATCTTCTTTTTTAGTTTCAATTAATCCAAATCTATCAGTCTCAACTATGTTGTCATTCTTAATATCTAAACCAAGACATCGAATAATAGGATAAGTATATCTATCTAAAATTAGTTTTTCTTGTCTTTTTTTATGGAGTGCTCCAAGTTCTATTAATATATTTTGAATTTTTTCATTCCAAGGGAGAGTCAGAGAGGTAGTGTCGGTAATTTGACCGTGTTCTTTGATATATTTTGCAAGAATAGTTAAATCATCTGTATTTATATCATGCCAGAACAGATTATAATATGGATGTAGTGGAACTTTGTATTTACTTGATATTTCAACAGTCTCTGAAAATGAAGGTTGTTTAAGATTTATTTCCTTATCAAAATACTTATTGATTTTTCTTTGTACCTTTTCATCAGAATCCATAATACCTGAAAAATGATAGTGCTTTGGTAAGCAGTTTAGAGATTTTTGTAGATCTTGAATCCACCATTCATATACATAGGAAGAATTGGGTAGAATTGCATTATTTTCAATAAATTCTCCAAAAGGAATGAGAATTTCACCAAGATCGATTATTTTTTTAATATCGTTTTTTTTCACAGATTTAGCATCATTAACCTGAATTAAATCTCCGTTTTGCATTAATATAATTGGTCCTTCAATTGAATTACATGGTGTACCTATTGTCCCTTTTCCAGGTCTCTCTGTTTTAATCTGTGTACCAACTGCGATAAAGCCATCAAGTATATTCATTGATGCTGGGTTAATCGCTGTTGAAGCGAGACCCGCTGTTCGGGCCCTTCCATAACGCAGTCGAAATCCTCCTTTTCTTGAAGGATGTGAAAAAACGGGTCTCCCAGCAATTACTTCACCAATATATTTTGAAGAGGGCAATATTGCAGGAATTTCTTCAGTTTTTTCTTTATATTCACCGTTGCTTTTATTGACAAAAATATCAAGAAAATCCCATCCCTTAAGTTTGAGTTTTTTAACGTGTTTTAAGAGTTTAGGTGCCTTAAGACATAAACCCTCAGCTATGACAAGACATGCACCACCCCTAAGACGGTTTGTTCCAACCCTTGGTAAATCTCTATATCCTGTTACTTCTACATCCTCTGTTCCCTCACCATTTATACAAATTTGACAGTTTTTGATTATCTTATGTATTTCGTTAACTGAAGGAGTATACTGGAGATGTTGTGCTCTTTTATAAAGAGGAATTTCTTCTTTGTATCTTTCTATTTCCCCTGACGTAGGTTTATATTTTCCAATACCAAGTTCTCTTCTTACAACATCAGCAATAAGAACACTCATTGCTTGACCTGTTCCACCAGCACTCCTAATAGGTCCTGAGAAATAAAGATCAACATAGTTTGTCCCATCTCTGTTTAATCCTAGTTTTACTTCTGCAATTCCTTCAAGAGGAGCAACCAATACACCTTCTGTTAAAATAGCAAGTCCTGTTCGTATAGCTTGATCCAAGGCATCTTCAATTTTTTTAAATTTATATGTATTTCCACCAACGATTTGCCTAGCAATTTCTAAGGATACTAGCTCTCTGTTTCTGATTTTTTCGGTTGTTTTCCGAATTGTTGGGGCAATGCCTTCTGGACCTACAAGCTTTTCTACCCTTGATGCTATATCTAATGCTTGAGGTATTTCAACCTTTTGTTCTGGATCGAGACCTTTTTTCCGTGCTTTATTTGCAATAGAATAACAGATATCAATATCCTTTTGTAATCCATTAAAATATGCATGCATATTTGAGCTGGCAATAATATTTTTAGATATATCCCCACCCATAGTTAGGCCTCTAAAAATGAATAATTTAATAATATACAAACGTGGTTTAAAGTTTTGTATTATATGATGACAACATTAATCAAGAATATCATTTACTCTTATAGATTTTAATAAAAACGGTAATGAATATCTCAAAATATTTAGTAATTAGTACATTTTTACATTCATTCATGTAAACAAGATATTACCAATGTTTTGACTTTACAAAATAAAAGATTTTATCATTTACTAATCAAAAGGATTTCTTACTAAAATCCATCATCGTAACATTTCCAGTTTTAAGATTTGTAATGGGTAGTTTTGCTGGATCTGGAATGAAATTTAACATTTTTTGATATGATGTCTGTGCTTGCCAACAAGAAGCATTTATCAGAGTTACACCTCTATATTCACTAATCATAGCCAAGTGAACATGACCTGTCACAAATATATCAGGTACCTTATCTATTACCATATAATCTGAATGTTCTGGAGCGAGCGGGGTGTATCCTCCATAGATTGGTGCAAGATGATGTTTCTTTAGCATTACTTTCATTATTTCAACTGGTTCATTATATTTCAGATGTTGAATATTTGTTGCAAAATCAAGTAGACTTTGCCCATGGTATGATAATATCTCTACACCATGCAGAGAAAAGTAACAAGGATTACCAATAAAGGTAATATCTTTTGCTGAAAACAGATCCTGTATCTCTTTTTCAAATGTTGGTTGTGGCTCTGCAGGTCGTACTGCATCGTGATTTCCAGGTTGCATTATAATAGATATATGATCTGGGATGAGTTGTAGTTGATCGGCCAATACTTCATATTGTCTATACAAATCTGTTATTGCCAGTTCTTTATCTTGACCAGGATAGATACCAATACCATCGACTACATCTCCCGGAATTACTAAATATTTAATTTTACTAGCAACATCACTTTGCCTAGAGTTCCCAATTTCTCCATTTATCCATCTTAGAAATGCCTGCCACTGTTTTTCCATAAACTCCTTGCTACCAATGTGAATATCAGAAAGAAAGGCAGCACAAATTGGTAAGTTTGTTTTATGTCTCTCATTCTGAATGCTAATATCTGGGAAAATGATGTTTTGTATAACAAGAATATCACCATTTTTACTAAGATAACCTTTTATTCCAATAACTTCATCTAAAACAACCTCATTTGCAATCTGAAATGTTTCACGGTTACTTTTCAAGGAAATTGATGTAAAATTACCAGTCTCATCCTCGATTTCTATCAATTTATGACCATTTTGGGTTGTTCTGACCTCGTTAACTATTCCAACAATTTGAATTTCCTTAATCCCGCCCTTATTTATCCTATTTATAGGGATAACATTTGCCATTTCTCTTCTCTGATTTCTTAATAATTTTCTTAAAACATCATATCTATCAACAAATAATTTTACAAAATCTTTTGTAGTTCCTTCACAAGTGCTTTTACCAGTTACATCCTTAATTATTCTAATTTCAGCATCATATTCTCTGGATTTTGGTTTCCATCCCTTTACTTTTTTAATTTCCTTTGAGAGAAGTATTGACATTTCATTTGTTTCTTCTTTTAATATATCTATT
>DAOWFO010000020.1 GCA_030637965.1 Thermoplasmata archaeon | reverse complement strand
TTTATTATATTAAATTTTATCACAATATTTTATTATATTCATCAATATAGGATACGTCAAAATTATTGTTAATTGCAATTTTTTTACGAAATTTTTATCATCTAAAATAATTGATAATCCTCTCTTTTTGAAGCCTTTTTTTTACCTGAGGATAAAGTTTTATTTTCTCTTTCTCAAGCATTATTTTGGATAGACCTATCTCATTTAATCTATCATTAAATGGTTCTATATCATTACTTGTTGATACCATTGCAACATTAAAACTAATTTTTGAATCCCTTAAATATTCTAGTGATTTAATTTGATATTTGTATCCACTTTCTGCACCTGTCAGAAATGTAAACTCTTTATAATCTATGCCTTTTATACAAACTCGTATATGAAGGTTTTTAAATTTTGATAAAGCCTCAACATATGTTATATCAAAACCAAGTAGAATGCCATTCGTTTCTAGAATAAACACCAAATCATAATATATATTTTCCAAGAGTTTGATTAAGTGTTGTCTTCCTATTGTGGGTTCCCCGCCAGATATTCTTACCCGATGATAACCTTTTGACTCGGCAATATTTAAAAGTATTTCAGCAACTTCTTCAGGTGAATAGAATTTACCTATATTCATTGCATTCCATACACCATTTCCAGACCAACAAAACTTACAACGTAGATTACACCCAACAATATCAGCTGTGGCTATTCCTCCATAAAATCTTGCTGGTCGAAATCGATAATATTTTCTTTTTTTATCTTTTAATACTAATTCTTCAGTTTTTTTCGATAAATCAATCGGATTATACATCCTTATCAATAATAAATCAATTATAATTAAGTGTTTTTGGTTTTCATTTTATAAAAAACTGTTCAATTTAATATAATTGAAAAATTGTAGTGAAAATATTAATAGACCATATTTATTAGAATCTTATTTGAGGTTTTCAAAATGATAGAATCATATTCATTTGGACATATTGTAATTGAAGGTAAAATGTACAATTCTGATCTAATAATATATCAAGATTGTGTGGATAATAAATGGTGGAGAAAAAAAGGTCATTTGTTACAAAAGGAAGATATATCAGATGTGATTAAAATTAAACCAGAAATTTTAATAGTAGGTACAGGAAAACCTGGATTAATGGAGGTTTCTGAAGATACTAAAAAATTTATTCAATCTAAAGGAATCAAATTGATAGTTGACAATACTGAAAATGCTTGTAAAATCTATAATAAATTAAAAGGTAAAAACGAGGTAATTGCAGCTTTACATCTAACTTGTTAAGTATATAAAAAAAGTTTTCATGATTTTGTTATTTTATTTTAAAATAACACTTATTGCAATTATTGTTAAGAAAAAGAGATGAAATAATTTTATTAATTATTTAAACCCCAGTATGATTTGGAGTAGCTGGAAAAGGTTTGGGTGATTCTCAAGGAATCTCTGGAAACTTTTATTTATATATGTTTTGATTTTAGGCATGGATATTTCTATAGTGGCCCAATCGCTTTCAGCACCTTCAATATCTTTAGATTTTGCTTCAATTGTAAACATTCCTTGTGTACTCCACGAATGATTCATATAATAAGATGTGCCAGAGTTTTGGAAATTTGTCCAATTTGTAATATTGCCATCACCCCATTTTATAAAATAAGATACTTCATCTCCATCTGGATCTATAGATGAAAATGTATATTCGTAAAGTTCTCCAGTTTTTCCATCTATTTTCCCATCAATATTTGGTTTATCTGGTGGTAAGTTATTAACTAAAAATGAATATGCTCCAAGTTCACCAATAAATGGGTGATTTTCACATCGCCCTGAATTATCTTCTGCTTTAATATAATAATAAACTGTATCTCCAATTTCATGAACAGGAATAGTAGATTTATAATAATAACCATCTTTATTCTGCATCTCAATAGAATACCATTCGCCACCTTCTACCTTCCAATATAATAATACAATTGTTACACTTTCTCCACTATATGGTATGATCTTTGCTTGTACATTATATCCATTATAACCTGAAATTGGAGTATGTTCAATATATAGCATTCCACTGTCTGGAATTTCTTTAACCCGACAGTGCAGAGCATCAGTGGATAACCACGGATATTCTGTTGCAGAAAATCCAATTATATCATATCCTGGCATAGCATTTTCATAAGCTTCAATTGCTTCATCATCCCACTGGCTACTTGACATTGGAACAAGTACTTTCTCATTTATAATTAATGAATTAATATAGGGCTCATTATTTGGATTGAAAACCCTAACAATCTCATAATTTGTACCATAGCAACTTTCTTGTGTTTCGAAATAATCTACTGCTGCTTCAATTTCACTATATTGTGAATGACTTTTTGGGACCTCTCTAATAATTATAACACTTGGAGATAAAAATTTTGCCCAGCAGTCAATATGTTTAATATATTCGCCATTTACATCTGTCACCATATAATAAGTATGAATACCAAGAAAATCGTTTACAATCTCTTCAATTTCAGAATGTGTAAGATCTAAATTCTCTACTTCCACTAAATCTGTCGAAATTGATATGCCTTGTCCATCAGTCATATAATTTCCGCCTGAATGTTTAAGATCCATATAATTAAGAGATAAATTTTTATAAGTTGCATATTCTGATGGAATTGCATTATCATATTGTCTTGGTCTATTATATTTAAAATCAACCACTTCCATTTTTTCTGCTGTTTCATTATAAATAAACCATGGCCCATAATCTCTTGTCCAATAGCTGTTTGAAGGAGCAGTTAAAAAACTACAATGATTTAAGTCAACTTCATTATTCTGAAATAATATTTCTACTTCATTTTGTTGAGACAGACTATCAACAATCGTTACAATTTCAACATCTTCAGACATTTCCGAAATAACACTATATGGAATACCAAAACCTTCCTCAGCACCGTAATTAATCAATACACCCTCAATTCTTTCGAATTCTGCAGGTTGTCTTAAAATTGAAGAATGGGCAATTAAAGGTGTTATAACTTCATCTGTTAAGTTTAAGAAATCATCATTTGATGCCCCTATAGGTGATAAACTAATTGAAATTAGTAGGATTACTAATAAAACTGGAATTATTTTTTTTATCATATTTACTACCCAATTCATTCTGCTCCATTTATTGTAAAAACAGAATCTAATATACATTAACCATTATAAAAATATAAATTTTGCTATTAAAAATTAAAATTTAAGATTAGATTACATTTAATTGAATTTGCATTATAATACTTTTTTAAAAAAATTCACACATTTTTATTGAAATTTCAAAGAATTTTTTTAAATTTCATTTCTAATAGAGTATTGCTGAGTTTACCAATGTTTTCAGGGGTTAATTGTTCAACTCTTTCATCCATAAATGGAATTTCTCTACTTTCAAAACCAAATATTTTTTTGATAATGTTTTTTATTTTCTTTCTCCTATGATTAAACAAATCGCGAGTCAGTTTAAAAAAGAATTTTTCATCTAATACAAAAAAAGGATTATTTTTTCTAGGAGATAAAGAAACTATACATGAATCAACTTTTGGTTGTGGATCAAAACTTGTTCTTGGTATTGTTTCATTAATTTCGCACATTGCTTTATAGTATACACCAACGGATAATCTAGAGTAATTTTTACTACCTGCTTTGGCAATCATTCGATATGCAAATTCTCTCTGATAAATGAGTACGGCTTTGTTGAAATCGTATTGGAGAAATTTAAACGTTATTGGAGATGATATTTTATATGGTAGATTTGATACTATTTTGTTAAATTTTGGTATAGTTTCAAAATCTACATTTAACACATCATTATGAATTAAGACTACATTTTTTGGTAAAAATTTTTTAAGATTAGCAACAAGTTTTTTGTCTATTTCTATTGCAATAACTTTGTGAGCTCTTTCAGCCAAAGGTTTCGTAAGAATACCTTTACCTGGACCAACTTCAAGAACTACATCATCTTTTGTTATATTACAATAATTGATTTCTTTTTCGGCTATAGTACTATCAATTAAAAAATTTTGACCAAATTTCTTAGATGTCATAAATTATATATCAATAATGTTTTTTTGAAATCGGTGGGCGAGTAAAAAGACGATATTTCTGATCAGGATCAGTAAGTTCCAATTCCACTCTTTTTGCAATAAGTTTATCTGGAGAACGCAAGAAATTAATACGATTACACATCTCATCAAAGTTAGTAAATTGTTGTTTTCTACGTGCATCTAATATATCATGCATCATTTTTTTGCCAAGACCAGGAAGAAGTTCCAAAACGTGAAATCTTGTCGATATTGCTGGAGCATTGTTAAAGAACTTTATAAAATAAGTTTCTCTATCGTGAACAATATCCAGAATAACATAAGGCATTTCTCCATGGGCAGTAGAGGTTAATGAATCATAGCTAATTCTACCTTTGATTTTTTTGATTTTTTTTCTTTTCACTGCATCCTTTCCAACATATAGTCTTTCACCCATGTTAACAGATATATTTTCCTTTGGAACTAATTCAAGCAGCGTAAATTGGTTTTCACCAATACCATAAACAACGGGATATCTTTTATGAGGTGGTGCATCTCCTCGTCCCTTTGCTAGATAATCCAAAACGTAGACAAAATCCTCCACAATTCAATCCTCCAAATTAATCAATATAATATTTATTAACTATTTCCAATATATTTTTAATCTTGTTATCATCTAATGTAATTCTATCCTTTGCAAAAATAGTTTTAATGTCATCATTTGTTTTCGGAATTAAATTAGCTATCCTATATGCATGACTTTCATTTAAAAAGTCTAAGTTCATAAGTTCCTTTATCATATTTTTTGCTTTAGAAACAGTTAATTTTGCAAATTTCTGAGCGTGATCTAATGCTATTTTTTGTTCATAGGTAAGTTCTTCTCTTTCTTTTTCCACCTTTTTAAGAATATTTTTAACCTCAGAAATTGTTACAAATTTTGTACCATCGTTGGATGCCACTATTGCGCCCTCCGTAAATGTTCTGGTTTAATAATCAAAGTTTTATGTTTTTTACCATCATTTATACCAACTACATACGATTCTCCTTGTTTCCCTTCAATTTTACCTGTTTGTCCTTGGAAGCGTATATGTGGCATACCCTTATGAATCGAAGGATCAATAACAATATTGACTGAGCTTCCTTGTTCAAACTGATGTAAAGTTCTAGTAATAGTGGAATTTCCTCTATCTCTTGGTTTTTTTCTTAATATGTGTCTACTTTTGCTCCTTATTCCTTTTGAACGTTTAACCATTTTATTCCCCCTTAATTTTTATAACATCTAATTCCTTTACTTTGCAGGGAAATCCAATCATTTCACTTATGTTTGGAATTGTTCTTCCATCATCACCTGAGATTAATTCTTTTATATATGTACCTGATTGTGCCTCTAATGTCAAAGTTACATTATTGCCATCTATCGATTCTATATTGAGGTTATATATCTTCCTATCTCTAACTATATTCGCCCGTCTACGAGCCACTCTTGACGGTGTAAATTGACTTATCGTTTTACCCCGTAATGTCTGAACTACCTTTTTAAGCTTTTCTTTATTTATAGCTTTTTCCCCTATAAATACAACTCTATAGAGTTTTTTAAAATCACTATTTTTAATACGAACTATTTCATCTTTATTAGAAAAATGGAGATTATTTACTTTAATTATTTCCTTATTATGATTATTGATCTCCTCTTTTAAACGTTCTAAATCCAGATTTCTAATTATTGGATTTTTAATCTCTATAACAAAAGGTCGTCCATTTCCAAGCATACGAACGTCAATATCTTCTCTTCCACAACCATGAAAAGACTCCCCATCACCTCTCGTTTTTTCTAAAACATGCTTAGAAATCAATTCTTCTACACTTGTTTTATACATTTTACCAGAATAACCACATTTTCTACATCCTTTTCCTTGACATATCCTACAAAACCATTTAGTTTGTGGAATATCACGTTTATATTTGTTATATCTCCCATAAATATAAATTGGTTTTATCTGAAGACTTACCACATCATACAAAGTATCAATTAATACCATTATTGTCGGTTTTTCAAAATCTACTATTTTATCAGATTCTTTTTCCAATAACTTTCCAATTTCTCTATTTAGCTCCATTTTTATCGGTTCTGAATATTCTTGACTATAAAATTTCAATAACTCTTGCTCTTTATCAAAAATTTCTTCATCAATCCGAGATCCAATTAAAAATGTATCAAACTCATATCCTTTTAAGCAATCTAAAATTAAATCTGCAAAATGTTTTATCTCATCAAATAATCCTGAACAAAGCCAACAGTTATTAATTTTGATTTTTTCATATTCAACAATGTTTTTCCTTAGTTTTTGCCCTCGATCTTCATTTGTTATTCCACGCTCTATTGATGCAAAAAGTCTCCCAAGACAATGATCACACAATTTATACTTTGACAGAACTTTTTCGGCTAAA
This sequence comes from Thermoplasmata archaeon, assembly GCA_030637965.1. GTDB lineage: Archaea > Thermoplasmatota > E2 > DHVEG-1 > DHVEG-1 > DAOWHD01. The sequence continues at coordinate 4,939 of DAOWFO010000020.1, read as the reverse complement.
AAAATGATTTTTTTATTTTTTAAAGAAATGACCATTTAATAGGTTTAATGATAGATGATTTTTTAAATATTGGTATAAATAGATAATCAAAAACTCTAAAAAAATTTCCATTTCAATAATATTTTAATATAATCACAATATACAGTCTGAAACCTTGGGAAGTATATAATATGGTCAAAGTATCTCCATTCAATGGTATAACATATAATAAAGAAAAAATAGAAAAACTTGAATATGTAATGTCTCCACCTTATGACATTATTTCTCCAGAATTGCAAAAAGGACTTTACAAAAAAAGTCCTTATAATTTCATAAGACTAATACTTGGTGAACAGCATCCAGAAGATAATAATAAAAACAACCGGTATATAAGAGCAAAAAAGCAGTTTGATAAATGGTTAAAAGAATTGATTTTAACCGAATCAAATAAAAAGGCTATTTTTCCATATAAAATTGAATATAACGTTAACAATCAATCTAAAACTATGAGTGGTTTTTTTGTTTTATTAAAATTGGATCCAGATTATAAACAGGTAAGGGCACACGAAAGAACATTATCTAAACCTAAAGCAGATAGATTAAATCTAATAAAATCATGCAAAGCAAACCTTGAACCAATTCAACTGCTATATATTGATGAGAAAGACGAAATTAGAAAAAGAATTGATAAAACACTTAATGAACCCTTAATAAAAGTAATAGGATATGATGGATTTATCCACAAATTGTGGAAGCTAGAAGATGAGAATATTCATTCTATGATTACAGAATATCTTGAAGATGAAATTTTGTTTATTGCAGATGGACATCATAGATATCAAACTGCAATTAATTATGCTAACGAGATGAAAGAAAAAACCGGAGACTTAGACGAGGATGAGCCGTTTAATTATCGTATGGTAATTCTTGCAAATATGTTTGATAAAGGGTTATCAATTCTTCCAACACATAGATTGATCAAAAAATCTAATATTAATATCGAGGATCTTGCAAGTAGTTTGGAGAAATTTTTTAATATAGATGAAGCAACAGTTGAAAATAAAAACTATGATTTAATATTAAAAAAAATAAAAGCAGAGCTTAGGTCAGATGCAGAACATAAATTTGTAATGTATGTTAAGGGAAAATATTACATTTTAAAATTAAAAGATGAAAAATATATGAATGATTTTGCAAGTGAACATTCAAGAACCTGGCAAACATTAGATGTGTCTATTCTACATAAGATTATTTTAGAACATTTTATGGATATAAATCAAGACAATCTTGAAAATCATGTTAATTATACAAGGGTTGATGAGGAGGCGATTCGTTTTGTTGATGAAGGAAGGTATAATTTATCTTTTTTGATGAATGCTACGAAAATTGAAGAGTTAAAGACCATAGCAGATGCTGGGGAACACATGCCTCAAAAATCTACCTATTTCTTACCTAAAATGCTTTCAGGTCTTGTTATCTATAGAATGGATATATAAAAAAATAAATATTTGCTAAATCCAAATTTATGCAATATAAATTAATAAAGAGATTAAAAATTTTTAGATATAATTATAATATTAATAATATTTACAAAGGTTAAACTCATTAATTGATAATACCCTCAAACATATTAATAAAACATCACCACTAGTTACATTAATAAACAAATATTTATTCCCATCAACAACTATGACACTATTAGAAAATCTGTTAGTGTTCTTTATTATTCTTTTTATCTACTTTGTGATAGTAATTATTCTTAATAAAAAAGGTATTCTTGAAAAATATAACATTTCTCTTTATGGACCAGCATTATTACTAAGAACTAAAAGGGGAAGAAGTTCTCTTAAAAAAATCGCAAATAAAAAAAGGTTTTGGAAAGCTTTTGGTAGTTTTAGCATAGTATTTTGCTTCATTATGATGATTTTAATGATTGCCCTACTAATATTTCAAACATGGACTGTTATTGGATTTACACCGGAGCAAAAAGAAGTTTTACCTGGTATTGAGTTTGGATTATTAATACCAGGAATTAATCCCATACTCCCAATTGAATATTTGGTCTATATACTTATAGCATTAATTGTTGCAGTGGTTGTCCATGAATTCTCCCATGGTATTCTTACATTTGCAAGTAAATTAAAGGTTAAATCTTTAGGAATTCTTTATCTTATTATTCCTCTAGGGGCCTTTTGTGAACCTGATGAACAACAACTAAAAAATACAAAAACTTCTAATCGTATGCGCGTCTATGCTTCAGGGCCAACATCTAATTTTGCAGTTGTTTTAATTAGTCTTATACTTTTCTCTTTTGTTTTCATGTCAGCCGTTCAACCAATCGAAGGAACAAACGTTTTTTATGTAGTAGAAGATACACCAGCAGACGAAATTAATTTATCCCCTGGAACTGTTTTAACTAATCTCAATGATACTAAAATCACTAATATATCAGATTTCTATAATATAATTGGAGATACAATAGCTGGACAAAAGGTTAATATTTCTTATTTTAAAGAAGGTTCAAATTATTCTACAAATATAACATTAGCAGATAGATATCATTATACAAATAATGAATCTCATAAAAATTTAAGTTTTCTTGGCGTAGGATTCAATCCATATGATGGATATATTTCAGTACTTAAAAATCCATTCACCAATAATATTCCAAATAATTTAATATTACTATATGCTCTTCCATTTTTTGGTTATATAGCTGGATATAATCCAATTGCATCACCTTTTACAGATTCATTGACAATAAACGGACCACTTAGCCTTATACCGGATAACATTTTTTGGGGGATAGTAAACACAATTTACTGGATTTTTTGGTTAAATCTTGCTGTTGGCTTGTTTAATGTATTGCCTATAGTCCCGCTTGATGGAGGCATTCTTTTCAATGATGCCATAAAAGAATTTATAAAAAAAATTAAAAAGAATATTACAGATGAAAAAAGAGAAAAGATTGCAAAAAATGTTTCTGCAATAATATCTCTTTTAATTCTATTTATTGTATTATTTCCATGGATTGTAAAATACTTTTGATAAATTGGGATTAAAAAAATTATAAAATAATTGTTCTGAATAAACGTTTTATCAATTAATGTCCATTTTCAATATTTACTTTACATGGTGATGGTATTTTCATACCTGCCTTACGTAGGGCACTTTTTGCATGATCAATATTTTGCTCGTTAGTTTCTATTGTCATAATTATCTGATTTGCACGTACTCTAGCAGCAATTGAAACAATTTTTCCCCATGATGATCTCATACCTTGAGAAACTCTATCTGCGCCTGCACCGGTCGCCTGTTTATTCTCCCTCAAAACAACATGAGGATAAGTCCTAACCTGTAATCTGTAATTAGAAGCGCCGGCATTTTTATCCATTGTTCGATTTGCAGTAATACGAGCTGCTTCTAGAGCATTGTGTCTAACTTGACATTCTTCAATAGCAACAAGTGAAAGCATTAATGGAAAATCTGCTTTTTTATTACCAAGAACATACTGTGTAATACGCGGGTTTGGCATTCCGCCCATATACTCCTTTCTTGTGGATAGATTACCCCTCACATATCTGTACATACTTCCTGGTTTTCGTGCCATAGTTCACATCCTGTATTTAATACAAAGGATAATCGAAATACATATGTTATTTCTTACACAATTATTGTAACAAATTTCATTACTTCTTTTGTGAAAGGAAAATAAATTCCGATTTTCCTTATTAGGAGAGAGGTTTATAAGTATTCCATTAAAATATTTTTTGGTCGATTACTAGATTTAAATATTGCTATTATACTTTTTTATTATAATTAACCTTTGACATAAGTAATTTTTAAAATAATTATCCAATAGTTCTAAGAAAAAAACAAAAATGAATATATTTCCTGCTCGTTTTCTTTTTTAAATATACCCTTGGATATTTATGATAATTATTAAATGTGCAAAATGTAATGGTAAAATTTTCAAGTACTTAAAGATTGGAAAAGGTCGTTTATTACATTGTTGGAAAGATAGAATTGCTGAAGATCTAAGTGTCCATAATGGAAATAATATAGAATGTAATTGTGGAGAAATAATTGGAATTGATAAAGGTAAAGAAATTAAATTGAAACAAAATTCAATTGTTACATCAGGAACAAAAACGTGGTAAAGAATATATAACTTAAATATCTTATTTTGATAATTGGAAGAATTGGGTTAATAAAGGTTAAGTATTTTTTATTTTATCTTTAAGTTTAATAAAATATAAAAATAACATAGCAGGTCCTAAAAACCAGGCAGAATATAGAAATACTCGACCAAAACCTAGTAATATTACCAAAGAACCACTTACTGTGTTACCTCCTATGAAACCAGCATTTGCAAAACTAGTTAATATTGAAAATTGAGCAGCACCAACTTTTTTATTGGTAATATCCATCAACATGGCAACGTTCACTGTAAGGTAACCACCGTATAAAAATCCAATTATTCCATATATTAAACCTAAAATCTGCCAACTATTTGCAAATAATAGTGTAGCTGTAAAGAATATACTTATCCCAATAAAAACATATAGGATTATTTTCCTACCTATTTTATCTGCTATCAATCCACCAAATAATGAACCAACAGCAGTCATTACTGGAAATATTGCAACAATAAATCCAATTTGGGCTATTTCTAGTCTTAAACTAACTCTCATATATAATGGAATGGCAAGAAGTAATATTCCAGTATTTATATAGAGTATAAGAGAGAAAATTGATATAAGCTGCGTTCTTTTTTTTCTAAATTCATTTAATAGAACGGCCCCCATCTTTTCTGATTTTCTAATCGATTTATTCTCCTTAAAAAAGAGTGGAAATAAGGTAACAATAATTACGATTACGCCAGCTATTAAAAAGGCATAGGTATAACTAAAGTTTTGTGCAATAAATGCAAGTAAAAAGGAACTAAATGCCATACCAA
>DAOWFO010000061.1 GCA_030637965.1 Thermoplasmata archaeon | reverse complement strand
GGCTGGGGTGCGTACGGCGCTAGTAAGGCAGCGGTGAGCTGGTTGATGGAAAGTCTGAGGGCTGAAGCTAAACAGAAATATAATGTTAATTTTATAACAATAAAACCAGGTTCTGTTGAAACTCCAATGATAGAAGGTTATCACAGGCAGGGGGCCATTAAACCGAAAAAAGCAGCAGAAATCATTGTAAAAGGCATCCAAAGAGGAAGGAAAATAATTCAATTCCCACTTGGGCAGGTTTTACTAATTAGAACGTCAGATATGTTTCCCGCAACTGCCTATGATATGATGCCTGTAGATGCACAGAAAGGTGATGGATATCCTGTTGTTGAGGAGAAATGATGTAACTTTTCAATACGGTAAAACATATAAATATTTAACAATTGTTAATGCGAGTTGACGTTGTATGAATCCTTTGCTTAATCCCTTCATATCGATACCTATCTTAAAAAACTATATCTTAGATCCAGGAAGGATACAGAGATTAAACCCCAAACAACTGAAAAAATATCGAGATAAAGCATTCAAAAACATAGTAAAATATGCATACACTGTTCCACTCTATCATACTATATACAAGAGGGCCGGAATTCATCCAAATGACATAAGAAGAATAGATGATATTGTAAAACTGCCATTTGTAACAAAAGATGATCTAAGGGAAAATTTTCCAGATAAAATAATACCTGTAGGTTATAACAAAAGTAAAGGGCACGTCATTTGTACGGGTGGCACAACTGGAAAACCTGTTTCTATTTATACTGATTTTTCCACCATGGCCAGATCTGCTGGCACGATTCTAAGAGAAATGAATTTTTTTAATTTAAATTGGAAGAAATCAAAATTTATCCATATCGGTAATTTTAATCCAAACAGGGTTGATCTTGTATCGCAGGAGAATTTTCAATCCCATCTTAAATCTTTTTTTTCTATGGATAACCATCTAAACATTGATGTAGACCTGCCAATAGTTGATATTATAAATAAATTAGATAGTTTCAGGCCAGATATTATCATGGCGTATCCTGCAATATTTCAGCATTTGGCTTTTTTGAGACGAAAAGGATATGGTAAACATATTAAACCAAAACTTTTCTGGACGGGGGGTGCAATGCTAGACGATTATACAAGGAATTATGTTGAAGATGCGTTTGAATGCAGATTACTAAATATTTATCCGTCAGTTGAAGCTGGAGCTGATATTGCATTTGAGTGTATGAAAGGAACCTGGCATATTCATTCAGATTTCTTCAATATTGAGGCTATAGATGAGGCTGGTGAATTGGTTTCATCTGGTGAGAGGGGTCATGTTGTGCTAACTCGACTTTGGGGGCAAGGAACACCCATAATTCGGTATACTGGTATGGATGATTGGGTTAAACTTTCTCCGGGAGAAGAGTGTGATTGTGGATTAACAACACCTGTTATAGTGGGAGGTGTTGAAGGGAGGATGAGGGCCAATATAATCTTGCCAAACGGGAAGGTTTTCCCTCCAGGTGCGTTTTGTTTTATAACACCCGTACTTCTCAAACTTAAGACGTTCAAAGTGAAGAGATATCAGATAGTACAGAGGAAGATAGATGAAATAGATATCCTACTTGTTATTGATGAGGATTTGAGAAATGTGGGGCCTTCTGTTGATGTAATTGCCGATAATATAAGAGAGAGTTACATGAAAAAGGTTGGACTAGGAGTTACAATAAATGTAATGGAGGTAAATGAAATTAAAAATGATAAGAATGCAAGCAAACCTCCACCAATTGTTGTATCTCATGTAAAACCCGAAGAGGGTTATGATTTGCTTGAATCCAAAAGTTAATATTTCTATTTTTTATGTCAAGGATGGATAGTCTATGAGAGAATATAGGATAAAAAGAGGACATGATGCAGACGTTGGGGTACTAGTTTCTGAATATTTCGGAGTGAAAGGGGATATTTACAAAGGCATTAACTTTGAGGTAGATGGGATGGGTAAAATTGACATGAGGCGTGAGAAAAACGCTCTTTTCATAGATATAGAACCTCCTAAGAAAATAAGCGGAGATTACAGTATTATAAAAAAATGGAATGAGTTTCTTTTTGAAGCTACTGGAAAGACAACCAAAGAAAGAAAAAAGGATTTTGGAAAGCGTTAGCAACAAAAACTATTTTAACTTTGGATGCATACATATATTGGAGATCTGAATGAGAAAACATAATTGGCATCCAAAAATAGTAGAAGATTATTTGAAAAAGTACTATAAGAATCCAAACAGTAGAAAAACAACTTTGGTGTATCTAAAGAAATTTTTTGAAACAATAGAAATGCAACCTAGTAATTTCCTAAAGTTATCAAATAGAAACGTTGAAGATGCTCTATTTAATTATGCAGAGGACATAGAAGAAAAACCTAAAAAAACACAAGTAGCTTGTTTCTCAGCTATTAAGAAATTCCTTGATCGGCATGAGATAAATGTTAAAGCTAAAACATGGGAGGATTTACGAATAAGGAATAATTTAAACAGATCAACATATGCATTAACAAAAAAAGCAACACCCACACAAAGCGATCTTAAAAAGATATTGTCATATTGTACTGGTGTTAAATCCAGAGCTTTATTTATGTTCTTAGCATCAACTGGTCTTCGAATTGAAGAGTCATTGCTTATATCTTTTGATAATATTGATATGAAAAAAAGAGAAGTTGAACTAGTAGAGGAGGGAAAATTTGAACTACCAAGATATACATTTTTCACACCAGAGGTACAAGAACAATTAGAACTATGGATCCCAGAAAGAGAAAGGATGCTGCAAAGAAGATACAAGACATCAAAATATATCAGGGACCAGTTTAAAAATATGGGTTATGAGGTAAAAAGAGAAGACATATTTAATACACATACGAAAGGCAAACCATATTATCGATGGAAAGTCTACAAGGATGGTAAAGAACTCTCTAAAGAGGAAATAATTGGAATGGAAAACAGGGTATTCCCATTTGATTATATAACAGCACAAAGGATGTGGGCTAACCTCCTTGAGAAAGCTGGAGCACCCTACAATAAAAAAGACAACAACCCTAAACTACAGCACCCTAGATACGTGTATAATATTCATAGCTTGAGAAGATACTGGCTAACACAGTTAATGTTTGAAAGGGCAAACAAAGAATACGTTGATTACATGGGTGGCCATTGGACAAACCTTGATGCTGTTTACAAATATGAAAATCCTCGAATGAGAGCAGTATTGAAAGAGGAATATGACCAACATATGAAAGGTTTATTAATTTTTGAATCACAACCTGATGTTTCAGATATACGGGAACAGTTAAAAGAAGTAACACATGAAAACAAGGGGTACGAGGATTTGATTCAACAGCTTAAGGAACAGAACGAAAGAATAGAAAGAGTTAGTAATCACCAATTTGACCGTATACGGATGCTGGAATACCGAATAGAAGATATGAGCTATCAGAGGGCAGTAGAACAAGACCAAAATGCAACTGAAGAAATGAAAGAAAAGGAATATCTTAAGAAGTTTCCGACAGCAAAAGAAAGAGAGATGGATTGGCAGAGGCTTTACAATTTGATGAAGGCTGATAAAAATATGACAGCAGAAGAAAAGACTAGATATTGGTTTTTAAACGATAGAATTTATTGGAGACTTAGAAACAAAGAGGGTGCAAAAAAGCATTGGATAGACGGGCTAATCGCACCGAAGGACATGTGATTTGGAGACCAAAGGGGGGATTTTAGCCTTGTTAAAGACGACTTGGCTACAGACAAATGATTACATATTAGCATACGATCAAATCGGCTATAATCCGCTTAAATCCGATGAATTCAAAAACTTGGAGCAGAAGCAAGTTCTATGAGTTCAACAGGATTATGACGGATACGACGATAGTGGGTATATATAAGTTTTTGAAAGAAGTTTTAAAGATACTAATCATGAAATTATAATCGCCGAGGTGATGATAAAAATAGTTAGAGATGAGGAGAGAATATGCGAGAAGAAACCATAAGCAGATTTTTAGGTAAGTATGTTAAGATTGTCAAGAGTGACGGCTTTGTTTTAATTGGTACCATTGATGATGTTTACAGCGATGCCATTCTTTTTACTACTGAGCAGACAACTTCGTTAATATCACTTGATTCACTCAGAGAAGTTGTTTTGTTAAACGGGAGGGAACAATGATGCCTGAGAATCCGAATTTGACTATAGCAAAAGGCATGGAGATCACCAAGGAAGAGGCAAAAAAACTGAATACAGAACTTGACGACATGATGGATTCTAAACCATCACCTGAGGAACAAGAAGCATTTCGTAAGAAATTATATATTTTGAAAAATCCAGCATTAATTACTCTGACAATCGATGAAATACACAAAGAGGTAGTGGGAGAAACTGATACGATACTGACTTTGATAAATATCAATTCAGTGCGTCTTGTTAAAAATGCACAACCGACATCTGGCAACGCATTACTCAATTCCAAGACAAGAGCAGGAAAAGACCATGTCGCAAATAATACATATGAAGTGACAATGAATAAAGCAGGATATATACACAGGAGTAAGGTCTCAAAAACAGCATTTAACTATTGGCACAATGGAGAGGAAGATTGGAATTGGGATGGTAAGCAATTATTACTCGAGGATATTGAATCTGAGGTTATAAATTCACCTGTATTTAAGACCATGTCTTCTGGAAGCAATAAGGCAACAATAACCATAAAAAATAAAGCAGTTGATCTTGATGTAAAAGGAAAGCCAAATATTACATGCACCGCTTATGATGTTGATTTGAATCAGGAGGCGTTAGGCAGATATGCAATAATCCATATTGATGAATCTGAAGAACAGACTAGAGCCATAAAGAAGTTTATGAGCAAAAAGGCACAAGGAACAACAATAACAACTCCAGATTTGAATTTGAGATCTGCACTTGAAGGATTGCAAAGAGTTGAAATTGTTATTCCATATGCAGACTCTATTGTCAACTTGTTTCCAGACACAGTATTGATGAGAGATATCTATGGAAGATTTCTCGATTATATAAAGGCGAATACAGCATTTCACCAAGATCAACGAGAAAAAGATGATAGAGGTAGATTGATTGCTACATATGATGATTACTTTATTGCAAGAATCACACTGATGAAGACTTATTCAAATGTCCAGATGATACCAACCACATTGAGAGATGAAAAAGTAATAAAGTTTATAGGGGAACATTCTCCAGCACCAGTGAAAGAAATTATGGAGGGGGCAGGTGTTGGAATGTGGTATTGTTACGACGGTGGGGGTTTGGATAAATTAGAGGAAAATGGACTAATACGAGGTGAAATGATGTTCTCTGAAGAAGCGAATCGAAAGATAATGCACTATCTTCTACCCAGAGGAACAGGAAGAGTTAGTCTGCCTTTGTTTCCTGAGGGGATACCTGTTGATGAGGATATCAAAAAATACATAAAGAAAATGATAAGAGACTTTTCTGAACCTAAAAACCTAAAATCCAAACTAAAAACCGATACTAGATATAACACAGTCGGTATTTTGGTTTTAAGGTACTTTTTAGATAATATAACATACGATGATAATGGTATATGCACAAATAAGCCTAAAAACCTGTATGACCGACTATTTACTCGTTGTTTTGGTTTTAAGGCTGGAACAGGTGGTTTTAAGGCGGAAGACACGATGGATGAGATATTAGATGATTTTGAGGACAGAGAGTAGTGTACCTGACCTTGAACACCCCTTATTAGACACCTGAGTTAAGTAAGTTATTTTAAAGATATGCAAAAAGAAAAAATTAAGTGATTTTATGCATATACGTATAACATTGTTATGCATTATTATTTAAAAGCTTGCATGTAAATATATAATATATTTATATAGGCGAAACAACTTAATTACTTAACTTTGTAGCCGTTTTAACAGGGGTATTTTATGCTGTTAAGTTTTACTTAATATATTAAGTATGCTAGTTAAAATGCTGCATAAATGGCATTGTACACTGGCAAACAAACAATTTAAAAATGCTGCATTAATGGCATTGTACACTGGCAAATTAGCAACTTAAGGCACTACAAAAAGGCGATGTTAGTTTACAAGGCACAAAACCATTTAAACACGGAATTTAACCATGCACAAATGTTGTTTTATGCACCCCAAGTATTTGCTATTGGTGTGGTTTTGGGTGCTTAAAATTGGCGCCAATCCCGACTGCATATAAAAATAAATAACTTTCGAGTTCTGTCTTAAGGATATAATCAACAAATCTATTGATAATATTGATTTTATCTTGGTACCAACCTATCATATATGGAGAAATCATCTGAAGAAAAGATAGTCGTCATAATAATAAAATGACCTCCCCAGTTGCCGAGATCGCTTAAATCGAATAAAACTGATGATAACCTCTTAAATACAGAACTTATAAAACTTGATGATGCCTCTGTCAATAATGACGATAAGAATATTTCTCACGTCTCTACATATGTTTTTACTATTGGGGCTTTGCACTTTTATTCCATTTTGCACTTTTATTCGTTGTTTCTTCCTAATTTTATGTGCAAAAACTTAAATGAATAAAGAATAATTATCGCTCCAAGTAGAATTATTAATTCAAAACCCGGGGATCCATTACTTTTCTCTGATTCTTTATAATAATCATAATATTCATTTAAATCAGGTATAACTGACATCTCTGGAATATCTCCAGAAAACTCAAAATCATAATCCATAAAATACCCCTGTTCAACTGAATCATAATATGCATCATGAAATTCTTCAGATGTAAAAGTCAATGGATTCAATGTTTGTAAACCCATAGCTTCTATAGTTATGTTTAACTTGTATTCTCCAGGAGGTATTGGGGTATATATCAATCCATCATCATTCAATGTTTTAATCACATGCTTATAGTATGGACGATCTTGATCTTCGTAAATTATCAAGTAGAACGGAACAGTGTTATCAACCTTTATATATTGACCAGGAAGTTCATAACAGCTATATCTCCAGGGTCGCTCATAGTTTGTTGCCTGACCAACTGTTTCTATTTCATCCCAATAAAATGGTATATTCGTCGGTAAATCAATAAAATATTCCCCTATATCATATGTGCCATTTTTATTGCTGTCCCGATATGGCTCGAACCAACCTGCATCATACATTTTATTTCCTGATTCGTTCTCAGCATAAAATCCATGCTCAATAAAAATTGTGTCAATATCATCTTTTTTAGATTTATACTTGGTAACAAATGCATCATATACTGATTTAAAATCTACATGATATGTTTTAATTATCTCCCATACTTGCTCCAAGGTTAAATCAACTTTATCATCGTCATACTTTATATTTTGTACCCTTTCTTTAACTTCTTCTGGAGTTTTACCATAATCTGAACCAAAATCAGTTTCAAGATAGGATAATTCTAATTCTAATAAATCACTCCTTTCGACAGAATATTGATCTTCTCCATCATAAAGATCCCATAGAATTCCTGCGATAGCTAACTCTTCTGCCTTTCCCCAACGTTTCCAAGCTTTATAATTATCTTCCAGGTATCCATGTGTTGAACAATCAGCTGGGGATCTTGTTGCATTATAATAATCATCAATAACCATTGACATGAATATTGCAAACCCCTCTGAATATGAATCAGCAGTGCTAGGATTTACATAGCCATCATGATTAACCATTTCAATGCCATCTGGAATATTACGTCCCTCAGGTAACTTTTTGTATAAACTATGCATGGCATAATGACTTAACTCATGATACTCACGATTCTCAGGAATAAGTGGACTATTATGATTGGAATGTTTTGACTCAATAATTATATAACTTTCACCATTTTTCCATTCATATTTAACACCCTTACCAT
>DAOWFO010000035.1 GCA_030637965.1 Thermoplasmata archaeon | reverse complement strand
CGTTCCATTCCTTCTTCAAGTTTTTCGTCAATGTATTTTCTATCACACTGTAAGTAGTCACAAAGGTGTATACTCTCTGGCATATCATCTGTTCGAAGATTTAAAAAAATCTCATCAGTAATAAATGGAATAAAAGGTGCTGATATTTTAGAAAGCCCCATGAAAACATCATACATTGTTGAGTATCCAGCAATTTTATTCTCGGTTTTTTCTTCAATCCAAAGTCGTTTTCTTGATCGGCGAAGGTACCAATTACTAAAGTCTTCTATAAGAAATTTCTCTAAAGTTCTCGCAGATTTGTGAATTTCAAATGTTTGGAAATATTTTCTTATATCTGATATTGTTACATTAAATCTACTTAATATCCATTTATCTAAAAGTATTCTATTTTCAACAGGAACCATGTCTTTTTTTGGATCGAACTTGTCCAAAGATGCATAAGTTGTAAAGAAGTTGTAAGAATTCCAAAGAGTAAGAATAAACTTGCCAAGTGTCTCTTTTACAGCCTCTTCATAAAAGCGAGTAGAATTCCAGGGTGCATTGGCAGATATTAAATACCATCTAAGAGCATCAGCACCCTCATGATCGAGTATTATATTTGGATCAACATAGTTACGTTTGCTTTTACTCATTTTAATATTATTCTTATCTAAAACCAAACCCAAGGTTAACACATTTTTATATGATGTTTTTTCAAATAAAAATGTTGAAATTGCTAAAAGCGAATAAAACCATCCTCTAGTTTGATCAAGAGCCTCACTGATAAAATCAACAGGGAAATTTTCTTTAAACTGCTTCTTATTTTCGAAAGGATAATGCCATTGGGCAAAAAAGGCAGAACCTGAATCATACCAACAGTCTATAACCTCTTCTTCACGTTTCATTTTGGAATTGCACTTAGGGCAGCGTATTGTTATTTCATCAACAAAAGGTTTATGTAAGTCATAATCATCATTAAAATTATCACTCAAATCTTTTAGTTCATCGACACTGCCAATACAAATTTGATGATCACATTTTTTATCAATACATGTCCAAATTGGTATTGGTGTACCCCAATATCGATCCCTAGAAAGAGCCCAATCTTTTACATCTCGGATAAAATCTCCAAAACGCCCTTCTTGAAGGTGTAGAGGATACCAGTTTATTTGATTATTATTTTCAATTAAATTTTTCTGTACTTTTGACATAGCAATAAACCAAGATTCCATTGCATAGTATAATAAAGGGGAATCGCATCGCCAGCAGAACGGGTACTCATGAGTATACTCTTTAGTTCCCTCAATGAGTCCCTTTTTTTCAAGATATTTAATAATACTTGGATCTGCATCTTTTACAAATTTTCCTTTCCAGAGTGACACCACATCTTTGAAAGTACCATCTAGATTTACAAGTTGGATAACTGGAAGATCATACTTCATGCCAATATTATAATCATCCTCACCAAAAGCAGGGGCAATATGAACGATACCTGTTCCATCCTCCATTGTTACAAAATCAGCAAGTATTACATACCATGCTTTTTTATTGGGTTTATCATAGTCAAATAATGGTTCATATTCTGTTTTTTCAAGATCCTTTCCAGTATAGCTATCAAGCATTTCATATTCTTGACCTTTTAATAACACTCCCATCCGTTCTTCAGCAAGTATCAACTCTTCTCCATGGTATCGAATTTTAATATACGTTTCATTTGGATTAACCGCAAGTGCCGCATTTGAAATAAGAGTCCATGGAGTCGTTGTCCATGCTAAAAAATAGACATCCTCATCTTTTAATTTAAATTTTACAAATATAGATGGTTCCACTACATTTTTATAACCTTGTGCAATCTCGTGAGCAGATAGTGCTGTACCACAACGAGGACAGTATGGAACGACCTTATATCCTTTATACAATAATTTCTTTTTCCATGCCTCTTTAAGAGACCACCAAACGGACTCAATATAATTATTTTTTAGTGTAATATATGGATCATCCATATCGAGCCAAAATCCAATACGTTTAGTCATTTCAACCCATGCACTTTCATACTTAAATACGCTTTTTTTACATTCATCATTGAATTTTTTTATTCCATATTTTTCAATATCATTTTTATCTTTTAGTCCAAGTTTTTTCTCTACTTCAATTTCAACAGGTAATCCATGTGTATCCCAACCAGCTTTCCTTAAGATATAATAACCATTCATGGCTTGATATCTTAAAATCAAATCTTTCATGACTCTAGTGAGAACATGGCCTGGATGAGGCAAACCATTAGCAGTTGGGGGTCCTTCTAAAAAAATATATGGATTATCAGCTTTCCTCTGTTTAATAGATTTTTTAAATATGTCATTTTTTATCCAAAAGTTTAGTATTTTTTTTTCAACTTTTTTTGGATTGTATTTTTGAGATGGCGGTTTAATCATTGTTTTTCACCAAATTCGGCCTTATAACCATAAATTATGACTCCCTAATAGTAAAAGTCCGTTAAAACTATTTCTATCAAGATAATTTCAGTATTTTCTAATATCATCCGTTTTCATAAATTCCCTTAAAAGTGAAGTTGCATAGCATCCTTTTGAAAGTTCAAACTTTAATTTAAGGGAATGTTTTCCCTTGTTTATATCATCATCAATCAGCTTAAAATCAAGATCTTTAACATTTGACAATATTGGTCTTCTAGATCCCTTAGAAGATAGATATGGAACATCAGGTATTATAAAATCCCTAAGATCTATTTTCTCCTCATCAATTATTTTATGTTCAATTTCACCCATTTCGCCTTCAGAGAACTTAGAATCGCTACCTAATAAAATCGCACTTACAAACGCTTTACCTTTGTAAATTTGCTTATTTACTTTCTCAATGTTACTTTCTGTTACAGAGATTCCTCCATCAATAATATCTTTTCTAACAGGAAGAATAACATCACCTACAACTGCAGCATTGATGGGAAGTTTTCTTTGAATACGTCTACTCAAAATCTTATTAAAAAGATATGATTGATATGCAAATATGAACATCGTAAGTAAATTTTTTGGAAGTTCTTTAAATGCACCAACAAAATCTTCTGAATCTACAACTAACTTGTTTAACATAGCTTTTTCAAAATTTAGATATCTAGGATAAGATTTCAATGCCCAAGAAAAATCACGAGTTTTTTCCAATTTTTTTCTCAACTTAAAGGTATCAACTTCCTCTCCAGTTATTGGGTTGGCAACATAAACCATTGCTGCATTTTCAAAGTCACCATCAATAATATTCCGTCCAACAATATGAGTTATTGGTCTAATCACACCAAAACGTTGAATTCCATAAAAATTTGGAAAACCCCCATTACTATTTATAAATGATACAACATCTTGTAATTGCTCTTCATTAGCATCGTCAATATCTCTTATAAAAATCTCAAACCTATTACCATAGAGATCTCCTATCTTTATTGGACGATTAGATCTATATATATTTTCAATTTCAACGTCTTTGATTTCAATTTTGGTTAAATCTTTTCTAGATATTTTGTAGAATGACATAAGTCTAGTTGATTTGGCGCGTTTATCTTTAGTACCTGCAAAACTAACTCGTTTTCGCGAAATGTGTAATTTTTTTGAAAGTTCTCTTACAAGATGATTGGTCTCCCAGTTTATTACAGTGATATCTGCTATGACAAACTTTCCATCTTTGTTTTCAGCTGGACGTTTTGAAACCTCATATACAGTAAAATCCTCAGGAACAGTACGGAGTTTACCACATACTCCACCGAAAGTTGTAAAAAAAGTTTCTATACCTATATTTTTTTCAACATCTAAAACTTTCATCTACTTTTATTTTTACTCTTACTTGTTGTCTTTTTAGTTTTTTTCTCACTTTTGCTTTTACCCTTAACATTTCTTTTTCCTGAAAAATTTTTTTCGAAATCCTTTAATTCACTCTCAACTTGCTTAACAGCTTTTTTCAGTATATCAAGGGGTTCTCCATTTTTTACTCTAACATACAAACGCCGTTTGTTCGATTCAGGATGATCAGTAATATAGGATGCATAATCTACATTTTTATTTTTTAGTAATACTTCAGTAATTGGATTCAACAATGTCTCATTTTCCCCAATTACCTCTAATTCCAATTCCTTTGATGTTTTCCTAATCTTTTTTAATTCCATTTATAAATACCTCTTAATAGATATATTACATTTTTAAAGATCATTTGGATTGTATGTTCCAAAATCAATCGCAGTTAATCTTTTTTCTTTATTACCGCAATTTTCACATTCAAGTATCTGGTCTTTTTTAATTAGCATATTTCTACATTTTCCACATAGAGCTTTAATGACCCCCATATTCTTATCCTTTGTATTTAATTGTATATTTGGCTTTACTTGCGTAACTTTGGCTCTTAGAATATCTCCGATTGAAAATACATCAGCTGGATCTTTAATGTATCCATTTGCTATCTCTGAAACCCGTAATGTTCCATTTTTATCACCAGATATTGATCTTTTTTCCCCAATAACATGTATAACATTTGCTATTACCATAGATGATCTCATCATACGTACCTCAGCAAGAACAATATCTCCCTTTTTTAACACTACAGGGATACTTGTTGCAGGTTTTACTGTTGCCATCCTTTGTTTTTCATCAACTACATATTTTCCAACTCTTGTAGCTCGTATAATACCATCTTCTTCAAATGTTCCCTCGCCTAAGAGTAATTCTTCTGATGTTGATAATTTATCTCCTGGCAATACCATTTTATTTTGTGTCATTATTTATCACAAACCATTAGGCTTTCAGTAGAAATAGGCAATAATACTATTGTTTTAAAGGTTGTGGTTTTGAATATTATGCATTATTTCTAAAAATCAAATATTTATTTATCCCAAAATCCTCGGGTTCTAGCATAGTTCAGCTCTGCTTTGAGGATATCTCTAAGATGCTTTAGTTGTAATTCATCTGATTTTTCAAGATCTATCCTATTGTATCTCCTTAGTATTCTAGCAGCTGTATCTGGCCCAATTCCTCTTCCCATTAATGTCATTAATGCAAATTTTCCATAAGTGAGAACAAGACTTGCATTTTTATATATTCGTTTTATCTCTTTATTTTCATCACTTGTAACTCCTTTTTTTGTTAGAATTTTTATTGAATTTCTATCATATCTCCTTAAAACAGCAATTTTTATTGCACCACAATTAGAACATTTTGGTTGGAAATCCGCTCTTCTAACAGTTGTATTCCATTTCTTATTACAGTTAGTACATACAAGTTTAATATCTATTTCAAATAATCTTCCTTTTAAGGCCATTAGAATTGATCTATCAGCTCGTAGGGGTACCATAAGACTTCTCATTGTTTCTAACCCTGTAAGCGCAATTGGAGAAAGTCTTTGTATATGAATATTTATTTCACCATTTTGTATCTCTTCTAATATCTTTTGAGTATTTTCTATATCCATTCTATCCCAGATGATTTTATCAATGGCCTCATCAAAAATAAGACTGCTTTTAAAAAGTTTGAATAGTTTTTTTACTCCGATGTTTTTATAATCAAAGTCTTTACTAATTGCACCAAATTTTCTTGCTGTATGTACCAAATGCCATCTTATATAAGTTGAATTTTTAAGTATCGTATTTAGTAAATACCATATAGATTCAGGTGAGGTTTCCAAAAAGAAATTCTTAATTCTTTCAGCTGGAAATCTTTCAGGTAACTCAAGATTTATCCTATACGCATCGATGTTTATTCCTACACTTTCCCCTATGGATTGTGATAAAAGTGCAGAAATTATTCGTCCAATTGTTTCATTAACTTTGGTTCCAAAACATGCATTTATAACAATTATTTTATCGTTAAATTCAATTGTTATTGTCTTATCGTCTGGAATGTAAAATCCTTGCTTTCTCTGATTTTCCATCTGGTGTACAATTCTATTAAATGAGAATTTATTGCATGGATAATTCTTGTTTTTATTTTTCAATAAAGCAAGTCTTCTAAGTTTGCCTACTTCTCTTGCTACCTCGAATGGTATTGGGATATCTTCTCCCATCCATGAAGGAGCTTCACCCATCTCCTTTGACTGAGAAACAAGTATTTCATCTTCTTCTCTTTTAATAATTGTCCATGTAATTCCGCGCAATATAAATTTAGCACCTTCAAAACCATAATTTAAAACAAAGTTTTCATCTAATTTACCAATCTTTTTCCTTGAACTTATATCAACAGCCATAAATGTCTTTTCATCTGGAATCATCGAGATATTATCAAGAAAATAATTTCTTGAGTTTCTGCGTTTGAAAATTAAATCTTCTCCTTCTATCCAGATACTACGTTGACTTCTAAGTTGCTGAATAATTTTGTTAAAAATATCTATTTCTAATGTATGAAATGGATAAGATCTTTTTAGTATTTCATATATTTTTTCAGATTTTATTTTACCATATTCCAGAGCTATAGAAATAACCTGATTTGTGAGTACAGATAATGGATTTTTTCGTACCTTAAAAACTTCTAATTCACCGGTAAGAGTTCTTCTCGCTATTACAAGACTTTCTGCTAGATCTTCTGGATTAGTTGATATTATTACCCCTTTTGAAGTACCATCTTTAGTGTGGCCAGATCGTCCAATCCTTTGAATGATTCTTGTAACTTCTCGTGGGGAATTGTATTGGATAACAAAATCAGTTTTTCCAACATCTATACCTAACTCCAATGATGATGTACAGATCAAACTTTTTAGTTTACCACTTTTAAAATCATCCTCTGTATCTATTCTTACATTCTTCGAAAGAGATCCATGATGAACACCAATTGAAATATCACTCTTTAATAAGTTAAAACGTGAAGCTAGAATCTCTGCACCATCCCTAGTATTCACAAAAACGAGGGTTGAATTATGGTTGGATAACAATTCCATACATTTTCTTAAGGATGCAAAAGAGATGGCATCAATTGAAAGGCGATTTGCTTGAGCGTAATCTTCATTTTCTATTTGAGGAATTTCCACACTTATGTCTATATGCTTAGTGACATCTATTTCTAATACATTTACTTCACGGAATTTATTATTTTCAATACCTCCAAGATAACTTGCTACCTCGCTAATTGAACCAACAGTAGCCGAAAGCCCTATTCTCTGAAAACTGTGATCTTTGTTGATAGTCAACTCGTGCAATCTCTCAAGGGCAACAGCTAATTGTGCTCCTCTTTCATCATGAGCCAATTCATGAACCTCATCAACGATTACCCACTGTACTCCATTAAGATGTTTTCTTAGTCGTTTTCCAGTAAATAGAATTTGTAAAGTTTCAGGAGTTGTTATAAGCATATCTGGTGGATTTTTAGACTGTCTCGCACGTTCACTTTTAGTCGTATCACCATGTCTTACTGCAATATTAATCCCTAATTCATTGCCCCATTGAATTGTTCTTCTAAGCATATCTCTATTTAATGCTCGAAGGGGTGTAATGTAAAGTATTGATATGCAGTTAATATTTTTATCACTTACAATAATATTTTCTTTATTTTTTAAGAAATTATGAAAAATAGGTAAAAGTGCTGATTCTGTTTTTCCAAGACCTGTGGGAGCAATTAATAGAACGTTTTCACCATTCAATATGTGAGGGATTGCTTTAATCTGTGGTTCAGTAGGTTCATTTATATTATTAGACTTAAGTAATTTCTGGATTTTTGGATTAAGTATGTTAAAAACTTGTTCCATTCTATCGAATGCAATATCATTACATTTTTATTATTTTCTCTAGAGTATGGCTATCAAACAAATTAATATAATGCACCAAAAAAGATAATACCCATTCCAAACCATAACATTGAAAGTATATAATATCCTGCATTTGTTATTCCAGATATTGCCCCTAATACAATAACTATCAATGGCAATAGTATCATTATAAATATCAAGAGGGTTTTTCTCATTTCTCGTGTAAGATTAATTTCCATGGAATATCATTCCTATTATCAATTTCCTTTGTGTTAATAAACATACATTATTTAAGCATAATGGTGTGAAAATATTAGAAGAGGTTTCATAATAATACACCAGGATATTAATAATTATTGATAGGTTAATTTATCAACATTGTTATAAAATTCTTATTATTATTTTTCTTCTACTTTATAATAAATTAGAAAAATTTGCAATTTCAATTATATTTAAAATTCATCATATTTATTTCTCAAATCATTAACTTTTAAATGTAATACTCCTATTAATGGTGTAATTTTAGTATAAAAATATCGAATCTTAATGGGATCGGGATTTCTCTAATATTTTTGCGGCAATATTCAAGAAATAAAAAAGTTTAATAATATCCATCATGTAAAAAATTTAATTATAATGTACTTAAATATTGAAACTAATTAAATTTTTTCCCACAATATGGACAGGAAATTGCATCCTCAGGAATGATTCTGTTACAATTTAGACATCTTCTTTCATTTTTTCCTTTTTTAGATTCTTTTGGAAGTTCATCTGGTAATGAAAAATAAGCAATAATTTCAATTATTCTGCCAATAAACGAAATTATAAAACCTATCAACACTATGGAGGTAATTGCCCCCCAAAAATATACAGTACCTGTAGTTTTAAATAAATTAACTTCTGTATATTCTGCAATTGCATTATAACTCCTTCTTAGATATATTGCTGCAATAATTGACAGAATCCATCCAATAATCAACGCAAGCACACAAGCCCCTATTAGACCTCCAAAGTATTCCCAAAATGTATCAAAATCAGAAATATTTGCAGATTGTAACTCAGTAATCCATGAAAAACCACCAGCAGCTCCAAAAGCAATAAGCATAATAACAAATACCGCAATAATTGAAATTATACTCATAATAAAATGAATAAGATAGTTTCTAAATATATCATTATTTTTTGTTAATTCTGATATCGATTTAACAGCAATGAAAACGAGAACTAAACCAACAATACTGACAATAGGTCCAGCATAAGGAATAAATCCTCCAATTAGCAATAATAATGCTCCAATACCCCCAAAAATCTTTACATTACCTAAATTGTACATATAATCTCCCTTAATACTATGGTAACAATTAATACTTAATAAAATTAGCCATTTATTTTTAATTTATCTAAAATAATATATCTACCAACTTAGATTTTTAATTTTTATCTATTAATCATTTTGTGCATTTGTTATCACAATTTAGGTATCTTATTTTTCCTATATCTCCATATAGACACCACCATGAGAACAGAAAAAAGAGTCAAACAAACTATGGCAAAATAGAGAAATATTGGATTTTGACCAGTGGAAAATGTTTTTTCTCCAAATGTCAAAAGTGTCTCATTTACCTCATCTGGAGCATTAATATATATCATATCAGATCCTCGTTCAATAGATATAAAACTTTGGATATAGTTAAATATTCCAGCAATTCCGAAAAATAATATGGCAAATGTTGAAGTAAACATGATAACTATTCTAGTATTTTCAGGATGGAGAAGGCTTGCACCTTTCCAGGAAAGTTTATAGTATACCCATTTGTGGCCTTCCCTCTCTTTTCTTCTAACTAAACCAGCTTCATGTAATTTAGTTAAATGTTCGTGGAGAGTTGCTTTGTTAAGGTTTGTAGCATTACTAATGTCTTTTAAACCCAATTTTTTACCATCAAGTACTCTAAGAATATCTAACCTTGTATCTGATGCAAGAGCCTTAAACATCTCCTTATCTAAGGTAACTTTTGGCATATTATTAAACTAATATATTGAGTATATCATTTATAACTGGTTTGTTTTTATTTGGAAATTTCCGAATGTTATACTAATATATATAAAAAAATTTAATCTTATGGCATATTTGTTACCCAAGTCATTTCTTATAAATTATTTCCAAAATGAGATACCCTCAATAATCATTTTATTTAATATTTTTTACTTTTCCAAGGAATGACCCATCTAATAGATAGACCTCTGAATTGTCTACATTCATGATTCTTCCCATTGGTCCTGCAACCCCCTCTCGATTTACCGCAATACCTCCACACAACTCATTAAAGGCAGGTATAACCAGTATCTTAACATCGTTGGTATCTGGATATTTTTCCTTTAATTTATTCTTTATGAATTTGCCTTTAATCCAACAAGGTTCAAACGTTTTATATCCAAGTCTATCTGTAAGCATTATATTAGGATGTGTATGGCCAATTATAATTTGTTCACATTTCATTACCTTAACACCTGGCCACCTGTGACCATGTACAAAACCAATATTTTCAATAACTATCCCATCAGAAGGATGGATTATTACTCCTTCGGGTGACATTTTACTTACGTTCCCATCATGATTACCAGGTATAATATGGATAGTTCCATATGATTGTATTGTTTCAAGGGAATTTTTTATATCATTTCTTTCTTGTATCGTAGAAGAAGGTATATTGTGTTTGATATCACCTAGTAAAACTATATTCCGAGGTCGATACTTCTTACAAAGAGAAATCAAATGATCTGTCATATTACTTGTCTGTGAAGGAGCATTTAAACCGTATTCTCTTAATTCCCTTTCTATTCCGATGTGTAGATCTGCAATGATTAATATTTTTTCACTTTCAATAAACAAGGTAGGTTCATTGAGAATTGGCTGGACATCTAAAGATTTCATTATCTAACCTATTCTAATAAGATTTTTTGGATTTATTTATACCCATTTATTCTAAGATAAATACTTTTTTAAAATACAGGGTATTTCCTCAATTATATCTGTTGCAAGCAATCCATATGATTTTTTATCAAATACATTATTACCAGCTTCACCATTAAGAAATGCAGAAATTCTAATTGCATTAAACGGTTCAACACCCTTTGATAAAAGAGATCCAATAATTCCTGCAAGTACATCGCCTGTACCACCTACAGTCATTGCTTCATTGTGTATTTTATTTATCTTTGTTGTTTTACCATTGCTAAGAATATCGATATGCCCTTTCAAAAAAATTGATATGCCCAGATTTTCTGCCCATTCTTGAACAATTTTAATCTTAATATTGATATCCTCTGGTAAAATTAAGCCTGTTAATTTTCTAAATTCCTCTTTATGTGGAGTAACAACAGTCCTTGAGTTTCTAATGGTATCTATTTTTACTCCAATCGATTTTATTGCATCTGCATCAATAACCAATGGTATATTATGATCAACAATTATCTCTACAATTTTTATAATAGCCTCTTCTGTTTCCTTAGCATTACCTAAACCAGGTCCAATAACAACAGCATTACATCTATCTAAAAGTTCTCTAATTGCAGGTACATCTCCCGGAATTAAAATATCAGAATTCAAATTTTTAACAATTAAATTTGGTGAGAATGATGCTATAGATCTACCCGCTCGCCTCGGGGTAGCAATATATACTAAATCTGAACCAGTACGTAATGCAGAAAGTCCTGCTAATGCCGGTGCACCAACATATGGCCCCCCACCAATAATTAAAACCCTTCCGTTATCTCCTTTATGTGATTGACTCTTTGGTATGGGATAATATAATATGAGTTCGCCTGGACCTACGCAATCAATTGCTTCCTTTGGTATACCTATATCTACAACTTTTATATCTCCACAGTTTTTAATACTCATACCTTCTTTTTGATCATGAAATGTAAGGGTGAATTTTGGCATTATCGCAGTATTTGCTCCAAGACCAGTAGGAACATCAACTGAAACAATAGACTTGTCTTCTGCGGCGTTTATTTTTTTAACTATGCTAAAGAGG
>DAOWFO010000038.1 GCA_030637965.1 Thermoplasmata archaeon | reverse complement strand
CATATGGGAAGAAGTTGATATTTACACATTAAAAAAACTATCAGAAGCAGATGATAAAGAAATTTATTCTGCTCTCGGTTGGCTTGCAAGAGAAGATAAAATATGTGAGAACGGAGATCAAATTTACAGTTTAAAATAATTTAAAAAAAATTGTTAATTTAATGTTAGGAGAGGATTTGATTTGATCTAAATTCGAAGACCTTCTTGAAAATAAAAGGGAGTGAATAATTAGTTGAGAGGCAATAGATGAAAATTGCAATGATAGGATGGGAGTATCCTCCATTCAAGGCAGGAGGTTTGGGCACCCACTGCTATGGACTGACTCAGAGTCTTGCAGAAAAGAATGTGTGCGTTGATTTCTATATGCCTAAGACTAAACATAATACTAATAGCAATAAGAATAACTTAGTTATTAAAGAAGTTGGAGAAACAGAAATTTTTCCTTATGATCGTCCTGAGGATAAGGAACTTGTAGGTCAATTTTTTAATAGTGTATATCGATATAATGATTTAGTCGCAGAAAAAGTCAAAGGCGATTATGATTTGATTCATTGTCATGATTGGCTTACTATGAAGGCAGGAGTGGCTTTGAAAGAAAAGATGGGTATTCCTCTTGTTCTTAGCATTCATTCTACTGAGTACGATCGATCTGGTTGGTTGTATCCAAATGATTGGTTTATTAAAATTGAGAAAGAAGGAATGGAGAAAGCTGATAAAATTATTGCAGTAAGTCACTTTACTAAAAGAGTTATTGTTGATAAATATGGTATAAATCCAGATAAAATCAGTGTTATTCATAATGCAGTTTATCCTCTTGGTGAAACAGAGAAGCAAAATATTGTGTTGTTTCTAGGAAGATTAACGATTCAAAAAGGACCAGAATTTTTCTTAAAAGCTGCAAAAAAAGTGTTAGACCATGGAGTGAGTACACGTTTTGTAGTTGCGGGTATGGGTGATATGTTCCCTAGTTTGATTGATAAAGCTTTAGATATGGGCATATCTAATTATGTCATTTTTACTGGATTGCTAACTGAAGAAGAAGTTAAGCATATTTATAGAATTGCTAGTGTGTATGTTATGCCTTCTGTAAGTGAACCCTTTGGCATTACTGCTCTTGAAGCAATTTCAGCTGGTACACCAACAATTGTTTCAAAAACTGCAGGTGTAGCCGAAGCTTTTCGCAACTGCCTACAAGTTGATTTTTGGGATACTGATGAAATGGCAAACAAGATAATATCTTTACTCAGGTATGATCCATTGCATAAGACGTTATCTAGTGAAGGTAAGCGTGAAATCAACTTATTTACATGGGATAGTGTTGCAGATAAAACGATTAATGTATATAACGGAGTGATTTAGTTTGACATCCGTTTGCATATATTTTGAGGTTCACCAGCCAATGAGATTGAATCGTTTTTCTGTTTTTAATATTCATGCTGATCCCGCATCTCATTCAAACTATTTTAACCAAAAGTTGAATCATGAAATATTTGAAAAAGTTGCGAAAAAATGTTATATTCCTACAAACAATTTGTTGTTAAATTTAATTAATGAATTTGACGGAAAATTCAGATTATCTTTTAGTATAACAGGCACATTTGTTGAGTATTGTGAACAATATATGCCTTCTGTAATTGACAGTTTTAAGGAATTGTTTTCAACAGGTGCTGTTGATTTAATAGAAGAGACCTATTTCCATTCACTTTCAAGCTTATATGATGATCTTGATGAGTTTGAAGAACAGGTAAAAATGCATCGTGAGATGATAAAAAGAATATTCAATTATGAACCAAGAATTTTTCGAAATACTGAGGCAATTTATGATAATCGAATTGCAAAAAAGGTTGAAGAGATGGGATTTAAGGGAATTATAACAGAAGGAACAGAAAAAATTCTACATTGGCGTTCACCTAATTTTCTTTATAAACCGATTAATACCAACCTTAAAATTTTATTGAGAAATTATTCATTGAGTGATGATGTTGGTTTTAGATTTTCAGCAAACAATTGGCCGGGTTATCCTTTAACTGCGGATAAATATGCGGGTTGGATGTCTCAAGTAGAAGGAGACTTAGTTAATCTTTTTATGGATTATGAAACCTTTGGAGAACATCAATGGATAGAGACTGGTATTTTTGATTTTCTTGGTCATTTACCAGGTGAAGTTTTAAAACATGAGCATCTTGATTTTGTTAAAGTTAGCGAAGCAATAGACAGATATAATGCAGTAGGAGAAATCGATGTTCCATGGGCGATTTCATGGGCAGATGAGGACCGTGATGTTTCAACTTGGCTTGGAAATGATATGCAAGTTGCATGTTTTAACGAGTTAAAAAACATTGGGAGAAAATTAAAGGAAACAGGAAATAATGATTTAATTAACACTTGGCGCAGACTTCAAACATCTGATCATCTCTATTATGTTTCTACTAAAGGATTAAAAGATGGGGACGTACATGCATATTTCAGTCATTATGATAGTCCGTATGATGGTTTCATAAATTATATGAATATACTACAGGATTTAAAAGAGAAAGTAATATAAAAAATAAGATAAAATGAGAGACATAACTAAAATCTATTTAGGAGATTATCCAATTTAACTTTGATTGAATTAAGATATTAAAACGAAACTTCTCTTGAATTGTAATATTATAAAAATATAATTGTATATGGTTAAGGGAAATTATGAGGGAATGGATTGCTACAAATGGTCTTGGTAGTTATGCATCGCTAACACATTCTAACTATAATTCTAGCAAATTCCATGGTCTTCTCGTTGCTTGTTTAAATTCTCCTTCAAAAAGATGGATTTTTGTTTCTAATGTGGATGACAAGATTCATATTGCTGATGATATTTACAATTTAAAAGACATTAAAGGAAAATTTAGCCATGATTTATTTCCATCAATTAATTATGATTTTAAGGGAGTGAATTTAAAAAAAACAATTTTTTTGCCTCATGGTAAAAACATATCTATTGTTAGATACAGTTTTAAAATTGAAAAACCAATTGCATTTACCCACACCCCTATTATTAATTCTAGAAAATTTAACGATATAACAGAAAATAATAATTTCTCGATTAGGCAAGATCCTATTGAAAATGGAGTTTGCATAAATCCAAGTAACATTAAAAAAACGCTAAAAATAATTTTACACGATTCTATATACACACCAGCAGAACATTGGAAGGAATTCCATTATGAAAAGGATAGAGCGAGAAACGATTCTTATATTGATTATAATATTTACATTGGAGATTTTTATAAGAAGGTTGAAGAATCTACCGAATATTACCTAATTTTTACACTTGAAAATAGAGTCAATAGAGATTATTCATCATTATTCTTAAAAGAAATAAGTAGAAAGAAGAATTTGTTTAATCAATCAGGATTGCCAAGTATTTTTGAAAAACTGGTTATTTCAACTGATAATTTCATCATAAAAAAAGGATCAGGTAAATCTGTAATTGCTGGATACCATTGGTTTGGGGATTGGGGTAGGGATACTTTGATATCTTTACCCGGACTTACACTTGTAACAGGTAGGTTTGATATTGCTAAAGCTATATTATCAGGATTGAAGGATTTCTGTCACAATGGGCTAATACCCAACGTTTTTATGGATTGGAATTCTAAAGCGGCATACAATACTGTTGATGCATCTCTTTGGTATATTGACTGCGTATTTCAATATCTCAAATACACAAACGATCGTGTTTTTCTTAATGAGATATGGGATACCTTGAAATCGATTATTGATGCTTATAGATATGGAACAGACAATGAAATTTTTATGGATGAGGATTTTCTTATTAGCCATAAACCTGGACTCACGTGGATGGATGTAAAACTCGGTGATTATTATCCAACACCTCGATCAAGAAAGGCAGTAGAGATTCAGGCATTATGGTACAATGCACTTAGAATTATGAGTAGGCTTGCAATAATATCGGGAAAAGATGACGAGTACCAAATTTTGTCAGAAAGAGTAAAAGAAAATTTCAATTCTCAATTTAATCAAAAATATGATGTGATTGATAAAAAGGATTTGTCATTCAGACCAAATCAAATTATCCTTGTTTCACTTGATTTTCCAATGATTAATAAAGATTTACAAGTAGAAATTGTTAAAGAGGTTCAAGAAAAATTGGTGACAATCTTTGGATTACGAACGTTATCGCCAAATAATTTAGAGTATAAAGGAAGTTATCTTGGAGAATATAATAGAGATATTGCTTACCACAATGGAACTGTGTGGCCATGGTTAATGGGGCCATTTATCAAATCCTTCATCAAAGTTAAAAACTATGAACATTCGTGGAGAAAATATGCTTTTGAGAATTTTCTTGAACCGATGTTTCACGTGTTTGGCAAAAATTGGGACGGTTCGATATATGAGATATTTGATGGAGATCCACCTTATGCCCCTAGAGGATGTATATCACAAGCATGGAGTGTAGCTGAAATACTTCGTTCATGGGTCGAAGATATTGAAAATATTTCCCCAATTTATAAAAATATTTTTAACTCAACTGAAATATGTGTTTAAAATGTATTATTTTATCCTTAATTTTCAAGAATTTTCATTACGATAAATTTTCTCTATCAATTTAATCTAATATTAAGTTATTTTTGATTCGCTAATTCAAGAATGGTTGTATTTATAAACATGTTTTAATATACTATACTCATCGTGAAAATTTAATTTGGTGGTGTAATTATAATCGAAAAAAAATGTGGTATGTGTAATCATAAGATTACATTAGATGAAAACTCATTAGGGCTTGTATTTGACGATAAACATTTTTTATGTGAGGGCTGTCATGATACACACTCTGAGGAAGAGTTAAATTGTTGGATGCACACAATAATGCAAGCCCCGTCAGGAGGTATGCCAATAGCACTTTGGTTGATACATGAGCAAAATAAAAATAAAACTATAATGTCGATGTCCACTAAAAAATAAAATATCGTTATTTGCCAAAAGTTTGTATATTTTATGAAAATCCTTTTTAGAGTTTAACTTATTCTAAAAGTCATGTTCATCATAAAACTTGGTGGCAGTGTAATTACTGATAAATCAAAAAAAGAATGCTTTCAGCAGGATATTGTGGATAATTTGTCTGAAGAAATAAAAAAAGCAGACAAAGATATTATATTAGTTCATGGTGCGGGTTCCTTTGGCCACATCCTTGCAAAAAAATATAAATTGAACGCTGGATATAAATATGACAAACAGATCGAGGGTTTTTCCGCTACTCATGCAATGGTCCAAAAATTAAATACCCTCGTTTTAGAATCTTTACAAAATCATAGAGTTCATGCTGTTTCAATAGCCCCACATTCAATATTAAGACTTGATAACCATATTTTGGATGAAATAAATTACAAGGTTTTTAAGGAATATTTGAATAAAAGTTTTACTCCAGTGACATTTGGCGATGTGGTATTGGATAAAAAACTTGGTTTTTCAATTTGTTCTGGAGATTTTCTTGTGAAGGTGCTTGCAGACCATTTCAAACCAGAAAAAATTATTTTTGTATTAGATGAAGACGGTCTTTATACATCAAATCCAAAGATGGATGAAAATGCAGAATTTATCGATTCGACAACAGCTGATAAATTAAAAAAATTAATAACATCGTTAGATAATCATGCAGATGTTACAATGGGAATGAAGGGGAAGATTGATTCAATCAACGAGATTGCTGGATTGAATATTGATACAATTCTACTAAATGGTAATAAACCCGAACGATTATACAAGGCTTTAATCGGAGAAAAAATTAAAGGAACTATTGTTTATGGGGATAATAGATGAACCAAACTGAAAGTAGAAAAGATGAACATGTGAGAATTTCAATTGAAGAAAATGTCTTAACAAGTCACAATTATTGGGATGATGTAAAACTTACTCATAATGCTCTTCCTGAAATTAATAAAAATGATATCGATCTTTCCACGAAATTATTTGGAAAAAAGATAGGGGTACCATTGATAATTGCTGGTATGACTGGCGGTTATAGTAAAGCAAAAAAAATTAATGAAAACCTTGCTGCTGCAGCAGAAAAATATCAGATGGGCATGGGGGTGGGATCCCAGAGGGCTGCTCTTGAAAAAACAGAATTGAAAGATACTTATGGCATTGTTAAGGATTATGATATTCCTTTGCGTTTTGCAAATATTGGAGCATCTCAGATAGTTTTATGGGGACATAAAAAAACACTTGATAACGCACAGAAAATGGTAGATATGGTTGATGCACATGTTTTCATTGTTTGTCTAAATTTTTTACAAGAGGCAGTGATGTCTGAAGGGGAATCAAACTCTAAAGGCTGTTTTAACGCTATAAAGAAACTTGCAGAAGATTTTAACACTCCTGTAATTGTAAAAGAATCGGGTGCAGGAATTTCTTTTGATGTTGCTTGTAGACTTTCAAAAACAAAAATTGTAGGAATTGATGTAGGAGGTGCAAGCGGTACATCATTTGCTGCAATAGAACATTTCCGCTCTAGGATGAAATTCGATAGACTCCATGAGAGGGGTGGTAAAACATTCTGGGATTGGGGCATTCCAACACCAAAATGTATACTTGAAACAGGTGATGCAACTGATTGGAAATTACCAATAATTGCAACCGGTGGTATAAGAAATGGTTTAGATGCTGCTAAAGCACTAGCCCTGGGTGCAAGTTGTGCAGGAGTGGCACATACATTTCTTAAACCTGCAACAAAGAGTAAACATTCTACACTTTTTGAGGTTGAAGCTATTGTTAAAGAATTGAGAACCGCGATGTTTTTAGTTGGCATAGATAAAATCTCAAAGATGACTGATATTGGTGCAGAATTATGGATTTGAAAGAGGAGTTAAGGAAGAGAGTAGATATATTTAACATAGAACTCGAAAAATATTTAAAAAGCGGCAAGCCCGAAGTTCTTTATGATGCTGCAAGACATCTTCCCATGGCTGGTGGAAAGAGATTAAGACCAGCAATATCTATGCTTTCTTGTGAAGCAGTTTCAGGAGATATATATCAAGTTATGCCACTTGCTATGTCGCTTGAATTAATTCATAATTTTACACTTGTTCATGACGACATAATGGACAAATCACATTTGAGAAGAAACACGCCAACTGTTCATATCAAATACGGGGAGCCTACTGCAATAATAGCCGGTGATCTATTGTTTGCTAAGGCCTTTGAAATTATGCATGATTTTCCTGGTGATCCTAAAGTTTTTAAAAAATTGGATTCAGGTCTAGTGAAAAGTATTCGAGAGGTATGCGAAGGTCAGCAACTTGATATGGAATTTGAAAAAAGAAATAATATCTCAGAGGAAGAATATTTTGAAATGATTGGGAAAAAAACATCTTCGTTATTTATAATTGCTGCAGAAGGTGGAGCGATTGCCGGCGGAGGGACAATAGAAGAAATAAACGCTATGAAAATGTATGGGGAATATCTAGGACTTGCTTTTCAAATAAGAGATGATTATCTTGATATGAGTGGCAATGAAGAAACGCTTGGAAAAGATATAGGTAATGATATCAGAAATGGTAAAAAAACACTTATTGCAGTTCATTCTCTCAATAATTCTTTCGGGGATGATAAAATTGTTTTTGAGAAAATATTTGGCAATAGAAACGCATCTGAGCAAGATGTTAAAATTGTATATGATTTATTTAAAGAGTTGGGTTCAGTCGAATATGTAAAAAATACTTCTTTAAAATTTTGTAAACAAGCAAAGAAATCTCTGAGTCCTTTAAATGATTCAAATGCAAAACAAGTTTTAATAGAACTTGCAGAATTTTCTATTAAAAGAGAGAAATAGTATTATGCCAAAACATCAGATAAAAGAAACTGCAAGAATATATGCACTTCAAAATGCTATTCTGTTTGATGGAATCGCAAATGCAAAATCGGTTATAGGAAAGGTAATTGGCGTTTTACAGAAAAAAGGATTTAATCCAAGAGATATTATTCCTATTGTTAATTCTGTTGTTAATGAAGTTAATAAAATTCCATTGGAAAAACAGATTTCTGAATTAGAAAAAACGGCACCAGAACTTCTTAAAAAAGAAAAGAAAGAAAGAGATTTTTCATTACCTAAACTTCCAAATGCAGAAATGGGAAAAGTTGTTACTCGATTCCCTCCAGAACCTAATGGATATTTACATATTGGTCATGCAAAGGCAGCAATTATTGATTATGAATATGCAAAAAAGTATGACGGAAAGTTCATCTTGCGTTTTGATGATACAAATCCTGAGAATGCACATCTTGAGTTTTACGAGTCACAAAAGAAAGACCTTAAATGGCTTGGTATAGAATGGGATAAAGAATATTGCACATCAAATAATCTTGAGAAGCATTATAAGCTAGCTAATCAATTGATAGAATCAAGAAATGCATATATTTGTAACTGCTCACCAAAAATTATAAAGGATGGACGTTTTCATGGAAAAGAATGCAGTTGCAGAAATAGTACACCAGAGAAAAATATTACTCTTTGGAATGATTTATTATCGTCTTCAAATAAAGATATGGTCCTTAGACTTAAGGGTAATATGACATCTAAAAATACTGCAATGCGTGATCCAACTCTTTTTAGAATTATTGATA
Source organism: Thermoplasmata archaeon (assembly GCA_030637965.1). Taxonomy (GTDB): domain Archaea; phylum Thermoplasmatota; class E2; order DHVEG-1; family DHVEG-1; genus DAOWHD01. The sequence goes on along the minus strand of DAOWFO010000038.1, from coordinate 3,096 downwards.
AACCGCATCCCCTTCAAGGGGACAAATATTGGGTATGGCCTACCTATGACTTTGCAGGTGCAGTTGAAGATAGTATAAGTGGTGTTACACACCCATTTAGAACTAAGGAATATGAACTTCGTGATGAATGTTATTTTTATATACTTGATCTCCTTAAATTAAGAAAGCCTTATCTCTTGGAATTTGCACGTCTTTCTATTGATGGTATGCCTGTTTCAAAACGCAAAATAAAACCACTAATTGAAGGTGGATTTGTTTCAGGATATGATGATATTAGATTACCAACTCTAAGAGGATTGAATAAACGAGGAATATTGCCTGAAGCTATCAAACAATTTGTTTTAACCCAAGGAATTTCTAAGGTTGAATCAACTGCTACATTCGGTCTTGTAGAATCAGCAAATCGAAAAATCCTAGATCCTATATCGAAAAGATATTTCTTTGTAATTAATCCGGTTAAACTTATTGTTGAAAATGCCCCTAAATTAAAGAAATCAATAAGATTACATCCAGTTGACGATAAAATTGGGATGAGGACAATAAAAACTGATAAAACTTTTTATGTTTCTGGAGAAGACATAAAAATTTTGAGCATCGGCGATTTATTTAGATTGAAAGATTTATATAATGTTGAAATAAAGGAAAAAAATGATGTTGTTCTAGCCAAATATAAAGGTGATGAGTTGATACCTGATTCAGCCAAAATTCAGTGGACATCTGATAATTATATCGAAATGGATGTTTTTATTCCTAAAACTCTGTATAAAGATGGAAAATACAATCCAGATAGTCTTGAAAAAGCACAGGGATTTGCTGAGGAAGCAGTTGCGTCTATTAAAAATGGCGAGATAGTCCAGTTTGAGAGGTTTGGTTTTGTTAAAATTGAAAATATAAAAAACCATATTGTTGGATTTTTTGCACATAAGTAAACTTTTTAAATTATCCTGTGTTTTAGTTTTCAAGATTGAATATTAAAATTTGAGGATGGGATAGTATGTACTATTTAAGAAAATCATCAGTAATTTTAATTCTTATTTTTTTGTTTATCATAACAGGAGCTGTAGCAACTGCCGAAAAGATTAACGTAGATATGCCTTCTCTAGTTGGAATATCTATTGCATTAGTGGCATCAATAGTAGCAATTATTATTGCAGTTATTACAACAGGCGGAATAAAATATGTTACTCCAGATAATGTGCTTGATACGGAGGTTAGAAAGAATCTGTATGAGTATATTGATGAATATCCTGGTTCACATCTTAGAGAGATAGCACGAGAACTAAATCTAAAACCGAGTAATGCTGCATGGCATTTACGCAAACTAGAGCAAACTAACTTGGTAAGAAGTAGAGCTATTGGTGGAAAGAAGGTTTTTTATCTAGTTGAAGGTGGTATTGATTCTAGGAGAGAAGCTGTTGCTGAATCAATTTTGAGGAATAATAACGCTCGTGATATAATGTTGTATTTGCAGAAAAATCCAAATAAACATCTTCTTGAAATTGCACATGCACTAAAACTTAATCACCATACTGTTAAGTGGCATATCAAGAAAATGTATATTGCTGAGTTAGTTGAAGGTGACACAAGTAATTCTACTTATCCAGTATACTATATTACTGATATAGGTGTTAATGCAATACAAAATCGTTCGGAACAATTAAAAAGAACAGGTAGAGCATCCTAGATTCATATACGCCCAACATCTACTACTTCGACACTGTCAACATTTTTTATTTTAGAAAGAGTTTCAACAACTGGATCCAATCCGCCCTCTGAATCAGGAACTGCGACATTAACATCCAATCCTTTTAATCCAAAAGCCACATCTTTTATATCAATTTTTCCAAGTCTTACAGGATCCTCTATAACATTTTTGATGTCATCTATTATCTTGTTAAGTTTATCATCGCTTATTACTTCTCCTGGCATAATACGTATGAGTGCTATTACTTCGCCCATGTTTTTTCCTCCTAAGGTCCTATGAATTCACAATCAGGACAAACATATTTCACACTCTGCTCTCTACAGCTACTACATCTTCCAATAACTGTATCGCACATTGGACATATGAAAGTTGTTGATCCTTTTTCAATCAATCCTTTTCCGCATGAAATACATCTTTCAGCCTTTTCCATAGGATGTGCTGAATAACATATCTATTATTAAAATGTGACGCCCACCTTTTACTCCATATAAAATTTATTGTTTCTTTTTAATGACATCTAGGGAAAACGATGCAACGGATTTGAATATTCTATATTGGAATATTACTCCTACAATTAGATTGATATGGAATGTGATGAATCTGAAAATTAAGACAAATATTCCAATAAGAAAAGATGAACTGATTAGAGCACCGTACATACCTGCAATAACACCTTCAGTGACACCAGCACTTCCAGGAGTTGTCGGCATCATAATAATCACTATTAAGAGAACCTGAGCCGCATAAGAAGGAATGAAGAAAGGTTCTAACCCCAACCCTAGAAGAATCATTGAAGGGATCATAAATATCGTGGTCCAATATGCGATGGTGAGGCTGCCTACTATAAAAAATACTTTTTTTTCCCCAGAGATAAAAAATATAATGCTTTTATGGAAGTTATCTACCTCAGTATTTATCTTATTTTTAATCGAATATTTTATTTTTTTCTTCTTAAATAATTTACTTATCTTATTGCTTAAAAAAATCAAAAAAGATTTTGTTTTATTAGGATATTTCACTGTAATCGCAAATAAAACGATACCTATTATAAACACTACTATACCTATTACTAAACCAATTTGTATAAGCAAAACATCGATATACTGACTAAAAACAAAAAAAGCAAATGGAACACACAACAGAATAAATATTGCGTCAAGTACCCTTTCCCCTAATACAGATGCAGTGGCAGAACCTATGCTTAAACCATTCTTATTTAAAAGATATATTCGAACAGGCTCCCCTCCTGCCATTGAGGGGGTAATACCTGCAAGGAATAGATTGGCAATTACAATTTTAGTGGATTTCCATAAACCGATAGTCACTGTTTTATCGCTTGCATTACTAAGTACTTTAAGACGAGCACCCCATATAAACCATGAGAAAATTTG
>DAOWFO010000053.1 GCA_030637965.1 Thermoplasmata archaeon | reverse complement strand
GTGGTGAAGTAACAATAGAGTTCAGATGTTCTAATTGCAATTATTGGACTGGGAAGAAAAAAAGAATTCCTACAAGATATGCATTTTATCTAAAGAAAAAATAGAATATATGCATTTCATATTAGAATAAAGAAAGACTAATTATTAATTACAAAATTATCAATATAATTAATATTTTAGAAGATTTACGTAAGATTGATGTTCCATAACATAAATATTTATATAATTACTTTTACATATATTATAGGTTGGTATGAATAGGTTTAAAAGTTCATCTTGGGTAATATTAGTAATTCTATGTGTCTTTTTTTTACCAAATATTTGTGGAGAAGTAAACTTATTAGAGGATATTAATCAAAATATAGAAAATTCTTCAATAAATCAATATGAAAATGGATATAGATACAATATAAAAGGGTGGATCTACACACATATTGAAGGGGATGCCTATGAACGAGGTTATCAGTATGGATATCTATTATCAGATGAGATTATTGATATGATGAATCGTTGGAGCAACATGATTCATAATCATCCTCTAATAAAACCACTTAATGGTCAATTTTCTCAAAAAAATTATGAACAAATATCAAAAATTTGGTGGGAATTCTGCAAATCTCAAGCCGTTCGAATGTACTGGGATGAATACCCAACTGAGTATCGCGAAGAAATTAAAGGAATCGCTGCAGGTGTAGCAAGTAATGGGGGATTGATTCATGGAGATTCTGTATCATATGAAGACATCCTCACATCAAATCAAATGTATGAAATTATGTCAAAACTTACAGATCGTAAAATTCGTAAAGGATTTCATCCATTACTGACATTATTTAATAGCTTGAAACCAGAATTATCATCCTACGCAACATTTTCTTCCGGTCAGTTCTCCAACGAATTTAACGATCAGCCGATGCACCATCATTGTAGTTCATTTATAGCAACAGGAAACGCAACAACAGACGGGCAGATTATTATTTCGAATTCCATGTGGAGTAACAGAGATGGTTCTGGAATGTTTTGGTGGTCAAATTACATAGCTATAAGATGGAATGTCGTTTTAGATGTTACTCCAACACAAGGTAATCGATTTATAATGACATGTGCACCGGGATATATCTGGAGTGATCATGATTTTTATCAAAATGATGCTGGACTCGTGTTCATAGAAACAACTCTTCCTCAAGGTATTTGGTCAGAACAGGGTCTACCACTAGCTGTTCGAGCCCGAAAAGCAGTTCAATACGCAGAAAGTATTGATGATGTCATTTATTACCTTAGTTATAAAAATGATGGTGTAATGAATGCTGTTTGGTTAATCGGGGACACAAAAACTGGTGAGATTGCACGCTATGAACTTGGTCTATATCATGATGCTATTGTCGACCGAACGTTTAACGGATTTCAATGGTCTGCAAACAACCCTATGAATCTCTGGGTGAGATTAGAAAAAATTGATCTTAAAGTTCTTGTACAGCGAATTTTATACTATATTGTTCTTGGCTTGGATGGATACCAATACTATACTCCATTCTATAGACCAACAGAGAGAGATTTAAAATTTCAAGAACTAGGTGAAAAATATTATGGAGAGATAGATATTGATGTTGTCAAAACAATTATGGCTACTGATTCAATTAGTAAATTTTCACCAGATTGTAAAATTACAAGTTCAAAACTCGTAGAAAACCATGGGATGTGGGTATTTACTGGAAATCCCATGGGAAAAATATTAGAATTGGAAAATCTAGATAATTCAAGTATAAAAAAAGAGGAGATTAAACCTGTTGGGTGGCTCAGATTCTATGGACTTCCTGATAAGAAAGGTTATAAAACAATAAAACAACCTCATGAGTACAAAAATCAACCAAACATCTTATGGTCAAATCAAACAGATAATGAATCCAATGATTTCTACTCATCTGGTATTATTGTTGATGATGTCCTATTCTCAACAACATCATCAGGTAATTTATATGCTATTGATAAAAATGATGGGTTGATTTTATGGGGTAAATTAATTGGGAATCAACCAACTGCTCCAACAATTAATGGAAGCGAATTATTCATTGGGACTGCCGAAGGACTAAAAATATTAGATATGGATTTGATGATAATAAATGAGAAGGATATTGGAAAAATTGTATCTCATCCCATTATTGTAGACGATATAGTATTTGTCGGTAACAATGAGGGAAACATGTTTGCTTTTGACGTTGGATCAGGTGTTGAACTGTGGAATCATGAGTTACCCGGTGAAATATATATATCCCAATCATGGGATGATTTGTTGTTTGTTGGTTCAGGTAAAAATTGTTATGCATTAAATATTGAGACAGGCATTCCAGAATGGATCTTTGAAACAGATGGTCTTATTACATCTAGACCTTATGTCAATGATGGGATAGTTTACTTTGGCTCTTGGGACACTTACATATATGCTTTAAACGCTAATGATGGAAATCTAAAATGGAGTTTTGAAACAGGTTGGGGAGTAGAGACAACTCCAATTGTTTCAGAAGATCAAGTGTTTTTTGGATCAAATGACAATAACTTTTATGCCTTGAATCTAAACGACGGAGCTTTGAATTGGGTTTTTTCTTGTAATTCTGGCATACATTCATCACCTGTTGTCAATGAAGAAAATGTAATTTTTGGATCTGATGACGGAAGATTGTATATGTTAGATAAATATTCAGGTGAGATTCATTGGAATTTCTCACCTGGCGATACAATTGATGATAAAATCAACTATCGTACTACAGCAATTATTTCAAATCCTGTTTTAGATGATGGAGCTGTATTTATAGGCATAAATGGAAACATCTATGCCTTATTAACATAAATATCAAAGTTAATAATACCTGATTATAATTTATTTGAAATTGGTCAACCCTTTTAATAATAATTGTCCTATACATCCCGTTTATTTGAATTAAACGTACAATTATAACCTAAAAAATACATTTCTAATGTCATTTGTTTATATTTTATATGATTTTTTAGAAACATTTAAATCTAAATAATATATCTATTTACCGAAAGTTGGTGAAGTGAGGGAGAGAATTTACGTGTAAGTAAATTGATTTAAAAAAATGAATCACTTTAAAATTTTCATTATATTTCCTCCGTCTTTTCTTCATTTCACCCCTCCTTTATAGAATTAAAAGATAACTCCCGAGAAAAAATATCTATTCTTTTATCATACAAAGCATCATTTTAAATTTATTAACTGCTTTAACAGCATGAGGCTTATTTGCAGGCATTATTATAATTTCACCTTGTGTTAAATGATATTTTTTACCAGAAATTGTAACCTCTACTTTACCATCAAGAACTTGTAACAAAGCATCAAAAGGAGCAACATGTTCACTAAGAGCCTGATCTTTATCAAATGCAAAAATAGTAACAGTTCCATTATCTTTATTGATAATTGTTCTACTTACTATAGTTCCTTCTTGATATTCGACCAAATTATTTATATTTTTAACGTCTGATTTCATAACACTAACAAATAAAACTAGGATGCAGGAATACCTTCAATTAATATATTCATATCTTGTTCAACAGTTGAATTAGGCATTATATTAAATTTTTCAACTAATACATTAAGTACATTTGGTGATATAAATGCTGGAAGTGTTGGTCCAATCATAATATTTTTTACACCGAGAGATAACAATGCTAGAAAAACCAGCACAGCTTTTTGTTCATACCAAGCAATATTGTAAATAATTGGCAAATCATTTATACCAACTTCAAGTGTCTCTGCGAGTTTTTTTGCAATTACAACCAAGGAGTAAGAATCATTACATTGACCAGCATCAATAACACGAGGGATTCCATTAATATCTCCAAGACCAAGTTTATTATAACGATATTTTGCACAACCAGCAGTTAGAATAACTGTATCATTTGGTAAATTTTTTGCAAATTCAGAATAATAATCCCTTTCTTTATAACGTCCATCACAACCTGCCATAACAACAAATTTCTTTATTTTTCCAGCATTAACTGCTTCTAATATCTTATCAGATACACCAACAAGAGTATTATGCGCAAAACCAATAGTTATTTGACCATTTTCAATTTTCTCTGGAGATTTACATTTTTTCGCATGATTAATAATTTCAGAAAAATCTTTTGATTTGCCATTCTCACGGTTAGGTATATGCTTTAATCCCTCAAAACCTACAACATCTGTAGTATAAACTCTATCTCTATAGGAATCCTTGGGTGGAACAAGACAATTTGTTGTCATAAGAATTGGCCCATTGAATTTTTCAAATTCTTCTTTTTGATGCCACCAAGAATTACCATAATTACCAACAAAATGCTTATATTTTTTAAATGCAGGATATGCATTCGCTGGCAGCATTTCACCATGGGTATACACATCAACACCTGTTAATTCAGTTTGCTTTAGTAATTCATCCAAATCTTTTAGATCATGACCTGAAATAAGAATTCCTGGATTATCTCTCACGCCAAGGTTAACATTCGTTGGTTCAGGATGTCCATATGTTCCAGAATTTGCTTTATCAAGTAAGGCAAGTGTTTTAACACCTACTTTTCCACATTTAAGCACCATTTGTGTTAATTCATCAGCAGTTTTATCTTCAAGAGTTGCAGATAGTGCTTCTTGAATAAAATTAGTTATCTCATTATCTTCTTCACCAAGAATATATGCATGATGATAATAAGCAGACATACCCTTTAAACCATATGTTAAAAGTTCTTTAAGAGAACGAATATCTTCATTTTTTGTTCTCATTACACCAACTTGTTTGGCTTTTTCCATTATTTCTTCTTCATTTTTTGAATACCAATCAATTGCATCATTTTTCATATTTAAGGTAATATCCTTTTTGATTTCGTTTCTTAACTCTAATGCTTCACCAATTTTATTTAAGAAATATTGTTTATCGAAATTGACATTAGTGATTGTTGAAAACAAACCATTGACAATAAATTTGTCAATTTTATCATTAGATTTACCAGACTTTTTCATCTGTAAATTACAAAATGATATTCCTCTCAAAATATGGATATATAAATCCATTAACTCAGCTACTTCTGCCTTTTTTCCACATACACCAGCAACGGTACATCCTTGACCTTTATTTGTTTCTTGACATTGATAACAATACATTATTAATCCTCCAGGTATTTTTTTTATACAAGGTATGTTATGTATACAAGGTTATTTATAATTGATAGTATCTTAAAGTATACCATGGATGATAACTGCACTGTTTATAAAACAATGGATTATATTTCCAAGAAATGGACTTTATTAATACTTCTTGAAATTTATAAAGGTAAACTAAGCAAAAAAAGATATTCAGAAATTAAAAATAAGATACCAGATATTACTCCTAAAATTCTATCATCAAGGCTTAAAGAATTAGAGAATGAGGGGCTTATTACAAAACATATTGACGCGACAAGTTTTCCTGTTAAATCTGAATATGCTCTAACAAAAGTTGGTTTAGATTTTATTGGTATCATAAAAGATATTAAGAGTTGGGCATTAAGATGGAAAATTCATAATAAATTATGTGAACAGTTAGATTGCAAAGATTGTGATTTGTAACACAAGCTTTTATAGGGATAATCCATTCTTGCCAGAACAACAGGTTATTTGTTTCAATTGAAGACAAATAATTTTGAATAATGAAATATAAATTATTTTACATTTTACTTATGTTTTTGCAATTGGTATATTAATAAACAAACTAAAAAATGTATTTTTATTTGGTTATTTCCGAACATTTTACTATTCTTTATATATAAATTATTTTAATATCGATTAATGGTAAAAGAATTGAAAAAAAAGAAAATATTTGGAATGACCTTAACTTGTATTGTTGTAGTAGTTGTTATATTTGCATTGTTTTATTCAGGATTTTTTACTTCACTAAGTAAAGTACAGGCTAGAGCTGTTGATACTTATGCAACTGCAAAAAGTGTTGCATCTCTTTCTGATTCTATGAATGATTTCAGTTTTGAAATGTATCAACAACTTGGAGATGTTGATGATAACGTTTTCTTTTCTCCTTATAGTGTTTTTGTTGCTCTTGCTATGGCATATGAGGGTGCTCGTGGTGAAACAGCTGAGCAAATGAAAAACGTACTTGGGTTTGAACAAAACGATGAAGTTAGTCTGTGTTCTTTTGGGCGCATCTATAATTTGTTAAATATAGATGCAGAATATAACCTTAACACAGCTAATGCTTTATGGACAGAAAAGGATTATCCATTTTTAGAAGAATATCTAAGTTTTATAGATAATTATTATATGGGTAAAGCAACAGATGTTGATTTTACAAATCCAAAAAATGCTGCAGATATAATAAATAAATGGGTTGAAGAAAATACTGGTGGTAAAATAGAAGATATGCTATCTTCAGATGATATTAGCCCTGGTACGGTTTTGATTCTTTCCAATGCAATATATTTCAAAGGTTCATGGTTAACTCAGTTTAATGTTGAAGATACAAAAGATAGAGATTTTGAGATGACACCCAATAATAAAATACAGGTTCCAACAATGGTTCTAAAAGATTCTAAAGAATTATTTAATTATACTGAAACTGAAGATCTGCAAATACTCGAGCTACCCTATAAGGGTAATGCTGTTTCAATGATAATCTTTCTTCCAAAAGAGAATGATATAACAAGTGTCAATCAAAAATTTACTAGTGAGAATCTAGCAACTTGGATGGATTCAATGTATCCAACTGTAGTTGACATTTATCTACCTAAGTTTACCTTTAAAACTGATTACAACTTGAAAAATATGCTTATAGATATAGGCCTAGATATTGCTTTTAGTAGCAATGCTGATTTTTCAGGTATGAACGGTTACGGTGGTCTTTTTATTGAAAAAGTTCTTCATAAAGCATTTGTGGAAATAAATGAAGAAGGAACTGAAGCAGCTGCTGCTACAACTGTTCATGTAATGGAATCAGCTATGCCTGAACCACCAGAAATTTTCAATGCAGATCATCCTTTTACCTTTTTAATTCAACATAAAGAAACAGGAACCATATTATTTATGGGAAGTGTTAGTAATCCTATAGCTTAAAACACATTTTTCCTTTTTTAATTTTCATATACTCAATTTAATATAATAAATAAGAAAAATTATATTCATCAGTAAAAAAGTGCAGGGGACGAGATTTGAGCTCGCTTTTACCGGTAAAATGAGCGCTGGGAAAGAGACACTATCATAAGAAATACTGGTAAATATTATCGTCAT
>DAOWFO010000060.1 GCA_030637965.1 Thermoplasmata archaeon | reverse complement strand
CCACAAATATTTGGTAAAAAAAAGACACATAGAATTACTAATATTACCCAAGATGAACTTTTAAACCTATTCATACCAACCCATAATATATGTAAAAGTAATTATATAAATATTTATGTTGTGGAACATCAATCTTACGTAAATCTTCTCAAATATTAATTATATTGATAATTTTGTAATTAATAATTAGTCTTTCTTTATTGAGATTTGTTTTTCGAATTTTTTCTAATATGAAATGCATATATTCTATTTTTTCTTTAGATAAAATGCATATCTTGTAGGAATTCTTTTTTTCTTCCCAGTCCAATAATTGCAATTAGAACATCTAAACTCTATTGTTACTTCACCACCCCATATAGTAAGATTTTTTACTCTTCCTAATACATTTCCGCAAACTGGACATTTTGAGAGTATCTTTTTTGGATCTCCTTCTCTAGAATGAATTTCAAGTTTTACAAAATCGCTTTCTAAGGCGATATTGCGAAGTCTTCTCTCGCTAACACCAAATGTTTTTTTTTTTGCATTCAATTCATTAGTGACTAATTTTTTTAATCTGTGTTGTGATTGCACCGTTCTAAATTGCCTAAAAACCTTCCTTAATGCAGTTTGAATCTGTTTATCAGAAGGAATGTGATAGGTCATAGCAATATTGAATCTAAGTTTGATTACTTAAAATCTTTTAATGAGTTATTGTTTTAAGCAGATCTGTTCTAGTAATAATCCCAACAACCTTTTTGTTTTCCATCAATGGTAAAAATCCAATGTTGTTTTTTATCATAATTTTTGCTGCATCTTCAACTGATATATTCGCATCAGCCCAAATTACAGTTGTTTTCATTGCATCATTAACTAGTAATTCTTCGAGTCTGTGTTTCTGTTTACCTAATGGAAAAGATCTTTTTAATTCTGCTAACGCAAAGACAATTTCATTATCAGAAATTATACCAATGAGATTCCCATTATTCATAACAGGTAACCTTGCAACATTCTCATCAATCATTCTTCTTCGAGCATGGATAATCCGATCATCAGGAGAAACAGAATGAATATTTTCATGCATAATTTCCTTTACTTTCTTTTCACTCTTTACTAGTGGAAGCAGATCAGCTTTTGTGATAACTCCAATTAGTTTCCCTTCTTCTATAACACTCAACATTGTAGGACCGGGCTCACCTACTGTCTTTAGAATTGTCTTCAATTCTGCATCTGGGGATATAATTTCAATATTTTTTTCTGTGACTGATGATGCGTGAAGTCTTGATGCAGGTATACCTCGATTTCTAATTGAACCAAGTTTCACTGCGATTTTATTATCAGTTATAATTCCTATAAGTTTTTTTTCTTCGACAACAGGTATCTTTGTAATTTCATGTTTCTTCATGAGTTTTAGAACATAATTCAAATCCACATCTTTATCTACAAAAATAACATTTTCAGTCATTACATCTTTTACTTTCATTTTTCATCATCCCCTTGTTTCTTTTGTATAAACATTTTTTTCATTCGTATTCCAAGGCGTCTACGCAATCCTCACAAAGTAAGCGCCCATCTATATTTTTCAAATTAGTTGAGAGTGTACCGCAATCCTCACATTTACCAGAAAATACCTGTCTCCTAATATATAATTCATCTCTCTTACTTATATCATACCACTCACGAGATATTTCATGTAATATGGGTGATATTTTTGAGATATCCTTATTGGTTATTATACCAATCAATTTTCCCTTCTCAACAACCGGTAATCTTCTAATATTGCATTTTCCCATCGTTTTCATTGCTTCTTCAAGTGGTGCATAAGGATCGATAACTATTATAGGTGAACTCATAATATCTTCAACATTTACCTCACTGGCTTTTAGATTTTCTGCAACTACCTTCTTTATTATGTCACTTTCAGTGATAATTCCTAATGGTTTATCACTTACAACAATGCAATTCCCAATGCCTTTATCTTTCATTATAATTGCAACCTCTTTAACAGAGGTTTTTGGTTTAACTGTAAATGGATTAGCCTTCATTGCCTCTCTGACAAGAACGTTTCCTTTACTCATTTCACAACCTCTCTTTCATTGGGAATATATGGAGGGCATTTGTCTCGGATATTAAAACCTTTCGAAGTGATTAAAACTATAATTTAATATTAAATTACATTATAATATTTTATAAACATAATTTAGTTTCCATCTTAATTTTTTTCTTTCTAATTTCTCCACAAATCACCAATTTACCTCTCAATATAAATATGTATCGAAAAAGTATTAATAATTTATGTTTTATCAATTTCATTACTCTTTTTTAAGGAGAGTGTCAAATTTAATAATTGTTTATGATTGAATTAAAAATATGCGATTATTTAATAGAATTTTTATTATTACTGAACTAAATATAACGATATTTAATTAAAGTTTCTCTAAGAGCTTCTTATTTTTTTATATGCAATATTTTTTATTATTTTTGCAGCGGTCACTATGTTATATTCTTGTGTACTTATTTATTAAATTGCTTCAAAAATTAACAAATAACCATTATCAAAACACATTTTAGTAGGTAAACACATATACTTTAAAAGATGTTTAGTTTTACTATTAAAGGTGCTCCTATGGCAAAGGAGCGTCCAAGATTTACATCGATAAATGGTAAAGTTAGAGCGTATACCCCAAAAAAATCAGCAACATATGCAAATCTCGTAAAATTAGAAGCACAAAAACATATTACAAAGCCGATAGATGGTCCAGTGGGCCTATATATTCATTTTTATCTACCACGGCCAAAAAGGTTGATTTGGAAAACAAAAAATATGCCAGCGATATATACTGATAAACGCCCAGACATTGATAATCTAGCAAAATCGGTTATTGACGGTCTTAATAATATTGCATTTCGGGATGATGGTCAAATTGCAATGTTGCATATTCAAAAGAGATATTGTGAGGGCTAT
>DAOWFO010000021.1 GCA_030637965.1 Thermoplasmata archaeon | reverse complement strand
GGACACCGAAAATTACATCCTGTTGTCCAGATTATTGCACTTAGTTTGTCAGGATAATCAAGCACCGATGTTTTTTGAATTCCTCCGATTTTCATTAGGCAACCATTGCTTTCTCTTCCTTTATATCAAATGTTTTACGATCGGAAAATTCTTGTTGTTTGCCACGATTCCATTGTATAACCGGACGAAGATATCCAACTACTCTGGAATATACTTCACAATCTGTGGTTTTGCTATTCGTTTTACATGTTGGACAATGATGGTGCTCACCTGCAACATATCCATGATCTGGACAAATGCTAAAGGTAGGAGTAATTGTATAGTATGGAAGTGAATAATTCTCTGCAACTTTTCTTATTAGTTTTTTAACCGCTGTTGAAGATGGTTCATTTTCACCCAAAAAGATATGGAGAACTGTGCCGCCGGTATATTTCGACTGGAGTGAATCTTGTAAGTCAAGAGCTTCAAAAACATCTGATGTATAACCAACAGGTAGTTGAGTGGAATTAGTATAATATGGTTCTACATCTCTACCACCATTGTTTGAATATACTTCTTGATTATAAGTTCTTATTTCGGGGAATCTTTCATGATCTATCCTTGCCAATCGATAGCTTGCACCTTCTGCAGGTGTTGCTTCAAGATTGAAGATATTTCCTGTTTCTTCCTGGAAATCAGCAATTTTATTTCTCATATAATCAAGAACTTTTTCTGCAAATCTTTTTCCTTCTATTTCTCCTATACTTTTATTTAAAAAATTAAGTAAAGCATCATTCATGCCAATTAGACCTATTGTAGAAAAATGATTCTTCCAATATTCTCCAAAGGTTTTCTTTACATCGTCAAGATAGAACCTCGAATATGGGTGAAGACCACTATGGGTAAGGTTTTCTATGATCTCTCTTTTTATTTCAAGACTTTCTTTTGATAAATCCATTAAATTATCAAGTCTTTCAAAGAAATCATTTTCATTTTTTGCAAGATAACCCAATCTTGGCATGTTTAGTGTTACAACTCCAACAGAACCGGTTTTTGGATTTGCTCCGAATAGTCCTCCGCCACGTTTACGGAGTTCTCTATTGTCGAGGCGAAGTCTACAACACATGCTTCTTGAATCATCGGGTTTCATATCGCTGTTTATAAAATTCGAAAAATAAGGTATACCATATTTTGCTGTCATATCCCATAGGAAATCCAAACCATCCTTGTTCCAGTCAAAATCTTTAGTTATATTATAAGTAGGAATTGGGAATGTGAAAGGCCTTCCCTTTGCATCTCCTTCGTACATAATCTCTGAAAATGCTTGATTCATTATATCCATTTCATCTACATAATCACTATAATTATCATCCTTAAGATCCCCTCCAATAATCACTGGTTCATCATTCATATAACTAGGAACTGTTAGGTCCATAGTAATATTTGTAAAGGGGCTCTGAAAACCGACTCTAGTAGGAACATTCATGTTGAATAAAAATTTCTGCATCTCTTGCTTTACATCCTGATAATTCAAACCATCATGTTGTATAAATGGTGCTAGTAAAGAATCAAAATTTGATATAGCCTGAGCTCCTGCTGCTTCTCCTTGAAGTGTATACAAATAGTTTACAATTTGCATAAGAGCTGTACCGAAATGTTTTGCAGGTTTGCTTTCAATTTTACCTGATACCCCCTTAAAACCAAGTAATAAAATATCCTTCAGATCCCATCCTACACAATATGCTCCAAGGGTTCCGAGATCATGAACATGAAACTCCCCTTTAGTATGCGATTCGCCGATCTCTGGGGGATATATCTTATTAAGCCAGTAATTAGAAACAATATTTTCAGTAGCATAAACATTTAATCCTTGTAATGAGTAACTCATGTTGCTATTTTCATTAACTTTCCAATCCATCATGCTTAGATAGCCATCAACTACATCAATATCTTGAAGTAATCCACCTACTTGACGAATGCCCTCATGCTGTTTTCTATATAATATATAGGCTTTAGCTGTTTTAGAATGATCCTCTTTAATAAGCACTTTCTCAACAGTATCCTGTACTTGTTCAACAGTTGGTATATCACCACGTTTTAAATTCCCCTCAAGATAATCCATTACCTTATCAGTTAGTTCTGCTGCCGTTCTATAATCCTTTCCACCAACTGCTTGAGCAGCCTTCCATATTGCATTTGTTATTTTTATTGGATTGAAATCAATTACTTTTCCATCTCTTTTTCTAATTTTCCGTATCATCTTTTATCTCTCCTCAACTATTTTTTCTTCAGTAAGATTTTTAATTTCCTTCTCAAAAAAAGTAATATCAGCAAATGATCTATAAACAGAAGCGAATCTGATATATGCAACTTGATCAATTTCTTTTAACGAATTCATCACATATTCTCCTATTACTGAGCTTTCAATTTCTTCTTTACCATTTCTTCTTATTTTATCTTCGATTGAATTGACAATCTCTTCGGTTTTTTCATGAGATACTGGGCGCTTTTCTAAAGCCTTCATTATACCTTTTTTAATTTTGCTTCGATCGAATTTTTCCCTTCTCCCGTCTTTTTTTATAATATAAACAGGCGTCATCTCAATATATTCATAGGTAGTAAAGCGTTTCTTGCAGTTCAGGCACTCTCTTCTTCTGCGAATTGTATAGCTCCCTGTATCTCGGGAATCAGTGACTTTTGTTTCAATATGATGGCAATATGGACATTCCATTACATCCTCTCCAGATAGATATTAGATACAACATATTGTATGTTTAAAATATTATTCTACATTATATTGTATGTTGATATTGTTTTTAAACTTTTCCATTTTACTTAAAATTAAAAAGATTTTAATGATTAAGTACCAATATTTAATATAATAATCATTATTCTTTTATAATGCTATGAAAATCGTTTACGGACCAGTTGCCTCATGGAGACTTGGTAGATCTCTAGGGGTAGATCTTATCTGTTCTCGCAATAAAATATGTTCTTTTAACTGCATATACTGCCAACTTGGAAAACCAGAAAAAATAACCAAGAATCGAAAAACATATATCTCTCTTAAAGAACTTAAAAATGAGTTACAATACGCTCTCGAGCTAGCAACACCAGATGTTGTTACTTTGTCTGGAATGGGGGAACCATCATTAGTTAAAAACTTAGCAGGAGCTATAGAAATTATCCGAAAATTAACAGATTTACCAATTGCAATTCTAACAAATTCTACACTTTTATTCAAAAAAGATATTCGAGATATTCTAAGCACACTTGATATTATAGTGGCAAAATTAGATGCTTCAAACCAAAAAATCTTTATGAAGATTAACCAACCTGCAGAAGGATTAACTTTTAAAAAAACTCTTGATGGCATTAAAAAAATGAGAAAGAGATTCAAAGGAAGGTTTGCCCTTCAAATAATGTTTATGAATAAAAACAAAGAGTGTGCACATCAGCTAGCAGATTTAGCAAGAGATATTAATCCAGATCAAGTACAGATTAATACCCCAACAAGATCTTGTGATGTAATACCTTTACAAAAAAATGAACTGAAGAAAATAGAAAAAATATTTCATGGATTAAATACAATATCTGTATATAACAGTCAAAAACCATTAACATATCCATTGGACAAGGCAGAGCTGATTAAAAGAAGGCGAACGGAGTTATGAAATGAAAAAATTATCAGTTAATCTGAGAATTATTGGAGTTATTAATTCACCTTATAAAATAGCTTCAGATGTACCACGTCGATTTAGAAAAGAAATATCGAAAATTGAGATATATAAGGAATATCAACAGGGTTTGAAGGATATAGAAGGATTTTCCCACATTCATATCTTTTATTGGTTAAATAAATCCAAAGAGTACTCTTTATATGTTAATACACCTTGGGATGACATTCCACATGGACTATTCGCCACAAGATCCCCACACAGACCAAATCCAATAGCTCACACAATAGTAAAACTAGTTGAAAAGAATTCTAATATTCTAAAAGTCAAAGGACTAGACGCAATTGACGGTACTCCTTTATTGGATATAAAACCTTATATTAAAAAAGATGACATAAAAAAAGGAACGGTTTCAGGCTGGCTTGAAAAACTGAATTAAAGTGAGATTAGCTCTGCCTCATATACGGCCTGTTTAGCAATTCGGTCCACATCTATCTTCGCTTCCTCAAATAACACATCCTCAAGTTTTGATTTTGTAGCGGGTTTTTTTGGGACAGCAGTGCAATCTAAAGATGGTAGAATAGATAAATCGTAGGTTCCAATATTTTTAGCAATTCTTATTATATCTTCTTTATCTAATCCAATTAATGGCCTTAAAACGGGAATGTCTATCACCTGATCAATAACTTTCATATTCTGTAATGTCTGAGATGCAACCTGACCCAAAGAATCACCCATAATAATAGCTTTTGCGTTTTCCTTATCGGCAAATTTTTTTGCATATCTCAATAGCATACGTTTGCAAAAAACACATGTAAATCTTTTAATACCACTTTGTCTGTATTTGTAAAGTGCAGATCCGTGATTTACAACAAATATTTTTACATTACAATTAATTTGTTTTTTAAGATGTTTTGAAATTGAAATAAAATTATTATATTCTTTTTCATCGGAAAAAGGTCTACCATCTGCATGTATAAAGATTATTTCCTCTGCTTTTTTTGATAGAAGATATGTTGCTACAGGGGAATCTATGCCACTAGATAATAGCGAAATAAGTCTCATTCTGTTTCTCTATTAACATACTCAAGATATTCCTCAAGTCCTCCTATAACCGGTAGAACAATAATATCGGGCAACTCACTGGTATGAAATTCTCTTATTCTATTTATTGCTTTTGTTACATTTTTCTCTACAGTTTTTGCAATAAGAATAAATTCTCTTTCCTCTTCGATATTCCCCTTCCATCTATATATCGACTCCACATTTGGAACTATATTAACACATGCAACGATCTGCTCTTCAACAAGTATATTTGCAATCTTTCTTGCTTCTTGCTCATTATTTATTGTGGTGTACACAATTGCAACCATTTTTTTCCCCCAAATTTTACATATATGAGAACTGAGTTTTAAGTCTTTTCATTGCAAAATCGATGCACCTCTAACTTATTAATAATTCGTCTTATGCGCTCTTTGGACCCATAAAAAAGATGGCTTTCACATTTACAGTCGCTGCAGCCAAAACCCTTGATTGACATCAGATTTTTATCCAATCCTTTTGCAATATCACATTCTTCTTTATATGTACTTTCCTTGTAAAATATGTCTGTAATATTTGCATATTTTAACAGATAATCAATGTGCCAATGCATTTTCTTGTCATCTCTTAGATGTCGTTGTATTCTTTTTTCTAAACAATTTACTGCCGAGCCTATATATACATAACTACCTTTGAAAAATTTTCTCTTTTCTTTTTTACCTATCGATATCGATAAATCATCTTTTAGTTTAACAATCAAAATATAGCTACCTTTCATATCAATATAAATAATTTTTTGTCATTTAAAGATCAATTTCACCTAATATCTTGTCAAAGTCTTTCATAAAATTTGTTTTAAAAATTTTATCTGGTTTCCCAATTGATTCTTCAAGGTTTTTATCAAAATATATTGTTCCAAGATAGGTCAAATCCAGTTTATCAACCTCATTTTCAATAAATGAAGATTTTGTTATAACCATATTTTCTATGACACCAATAATTGGAATTTTTAACTCAATTAATATCTTTAGTAATTTACTTACTGCACCTAATGCAACTTTTGATGGTGTAGAAACAACAAGAAATTCACTTTTTTTAATTAGACGAATAACATCGAGCGTTTCATCTCCTATACCTGGAGGCATATCAATAATAAGGTAATCCAATGGACCCCATTGTGTAATAGCTAGCAGTTCAATGATGATGTTTGAAATATCAATTCCTCTAAAAGGAGAAGGTTTATCCTTTGTGAAGTATATGATTGACATGAAGTTTATACCATGGATTTTTGGGGGAATTATACCCTTTTCTTCCTCTGGAAAATTCTGTTTTTTTACACCAAGTATTATATGTGAAGAAGGACCATATAAATCAAGATCAAATAGTCCAATATTGAAGCCCTTATGCGATAGATTCAATGCAAGGCTTGATGCAACAAGACTTTTTCCAACGCCACCTTTGCCACTAGCAACCGAAATAATCCGTTTTACATTTCTCAATCGTTTTTCTATTACGTTGACTCTTACTTCCATAAAATACTACCTTTTTCCTTTAATCGATGTAATTGAAACCCCTCGACCCGAAGTAATCTCAAAATCAGGGCTACCACATTTTGGACATCTTGTATGAACGAAGGTAACTTCTGGGATAAAATGTATTGATTCAGACTCGTCATCGTTCAGTTTTTTCTTTATATCGGCAAATTTCCATTTATTTCCACAGTTTTTACATTTTAATTTGCTTTCTTCTGTTATAATGATAGTTTTTACATTTTTCAATTTTTCATCTTGGGATTTGATAATTTCACCAAGAGCAAATTCGAAAATATCCTGCTCTATTTGCTGTAATTCTCCTATACTAATTTTAATCTCGCTGATCGTTTTCAGTTTCTTCTTTTCAGCTGCTTCAACTGCTGTAGTGATTATTGATTCTGCTAGGGCCCATTCGTGCATTCAAAATTTGGGATAGAAAGGCGTGGTTTAAATGTTACTAAAGAAATATATAATGATATTAATTAATAATGTACCTTCATCTATACAGCTTTTAGTGTTTTTTTATATTGCATACCATTTCCTCTTCTACGTTTCGGCGATAAAATTATTGCGATCGCGAAAATTATAGCAGATATTATTACAATTGATGCGCCAATCGGAAAGTCAGTAATTAATGATAACCAAAACCCAATTAAACAGCTTATAATACCAATTAACGGTGAAAATATCAATATTTTTTTGAAATCATAAAAGAACTGATAAGCACTAGATGTTGGATTTATAATTAATGCATAAACCAATAAACCACCTACGAGGCGTAGTGATAATGATACAGCAAAACCAGTAAAAAAGAGGACAGCGAAATAAAATAGTTTTGTATTAATTCCTGAAGATTCTGCAAGTTTTCTATGGAACATAACTGCAAGCAATTCTTTGTAAAACAATACAATGAACAGGATGAGAATAAAAGAAAGTAATGCTAATATTAATAAATCGTTATAGCCAACTGAAAAAATACTACCCCAAAGAATGCGTAATGCTGTACCACTTGCAGCTTGCCCAGGAATAAAATTAAGAAATATAAATGCCAAAGCAATCATTATTGAGAAAAGAAATCCAATTACCACATTGCTTTCAAGTCGTGCTTTTTCGGAAATTGGCCCAAGA
The DNA here is from genome assembly GCA_030637965.1 of Thermoplasmata archaeon. Classification (GTDB taxonomy): domain Archaea; phylum Thermoplasmatota; class E2; order DHVEG-1; family DHVEG-1; genus DAOWHD01. The sequence continues at coordinate 1,593 of DAOWFO010000021.1, read as the reverse complement.
ATCATTGCTGTAACAAAAGAAAAAATTATGGCACTTATCAATGGATCTATAGACGTCATCAATCCAAATGCCGCCCCTGCAAAGGCTGCATGAGACATACAAAAACCAATTGACGAAAGATTCATTCTTACAACAAATACTCCCATTGTTGAACAAACAAATCCTGCAAACATGGCTCCAAGAATTGAGGTGATAAGTAATGAGATAGGTAACTCTATCATTATTACAGTCCCTTGCCATTATGAAAGATCTTATTAATTGTGTCAGAAGTTAAAATCCAATCTTTTTTGCCATCCATTATTATTTTACCTTTGTCCATCACTATTACGCGTTTACATTTTGAAGGAACAAAACTGAGGTCATGAGAGACCATTACAGTTGTAATTTTATGTTTATCATTAATTCTGTTGAGTAGTATCTCAATTTGCTTGCGTGAAGAAAAATCGAGATTTGAGAATGGCTCATCTAATAACAGAATTTCTGGTTCTTGAGCAAGAGCTCTAGCAATAAGTATTTTTTGAAATTCACCACCTGATAATTTACCAATAGATCTTTGTGCAAAATCGATCATTCCAACAAGACCCATGCTATACCAGACTTCTTCCCAATCCTCTTTAGTTGCAAATCGAAACATCCCAATTTTTCCAGATCTACCAGACATAACAATATCTTTACATAAGAACGGGGCAAGTGGATCGATCTCGAAATTTTGGAGAACATAACCGATATTTTTCCTGATTTCTGATCTATGTTTTGAAATCATTTTTCCAAAAACAAACCCTTGTCCAGAAGTATATGGTAAAAGACCATTTATTGTTTCAAGAAGAGTTGTTTTTCCTGCTCCATTTGGTCCAATAATTGCTATAAATTCTGTAGATTTGACTTTCAAACTTACATCACGAATGACTGGCGTTCTTTCTCCCTCATATATCGTTTCGATATTTTCAAGATCTATAACATTCGTGTTGTTTTTCATAATAATCTAAAAGATATCAAATAGTTCCTGGTCAGATCTTTTAAATATTTGTTCAGAGTAACGTATAATGTTTTCTTTTGTCACTTTGGTATCAATTTCTTGTTGAATGTGTTTCTTTAAAATGATTTCTAATCGTGACCCATTTTCTCCCTTAAATTGTACTTTTGGGACTCCATCTTGGCGTATTGAAATGTTACCCTTACCTAATGTGCAACCAGAACTAATTTGTATTCCATCAATAATGCATGATAACGGTGGTTTTGTACCAGTCCAAATTACTGCCTCTTTGGAAAAAGGATCTGATCCTAGTTGTTTTTTAGCTATTTTACCCATTTTATATCCAATAACAGCATAGGGGCCCAAATCTCCGTGAAATTGTTCGATTTTACTTAATGTTTCTTCCATAATTCATCACTCAATTATTTTTTCTTATATAACACGATCATAATGAATGCAAACAACGCAAGAATGATTATTCCAATCGAATAGATATTTCTTTCAATTTCAAGTGATGATACTCTATTTTCCAAATCTGATATTTCTCCCTTTTTGTACTCATATGCTGTAATTCCTTTAACCAGCTGTTGATTATTGTATGTAATCATATCTATATAGGT
>DAOWFO010000085.1 GCA_030637965.1 Thermoplasmata archaeon | reverse complement strand
GAGATGGTCGAAAAACAGGTTAAAAAGGCTGGATTATTACTTACATGTCATAATCGTGTTTCCAACGGAGATGGCGGTATATCGATTGGACAGAATGCTATTGTTGGACATATGTGTAGTTAAAAAACTATTATCTTATACAATCTAAATATAATAGAATCTAAGAAAAATATACTAAAATAAAAGAATCTTATAATGGATCGAACCAATCTTTGAATTCTTCTTTCTTACATGTAAATAGCGAAAATGGTCTCTTTTGTTGGGTTATCTTCTTATTCTTTATATCGCCCTCTTGATATTCTTTACAATTTTTCATATCAAATTCCCCCATAAATTAATCTAAAAAACTATATTCATCATTTAAGCTTTGTTTGTAGGTAAGTATGTAGGTAATGTATTATTTATTCTTGATTTAGAAACCTTTAATCTGTTCTCATATATTAACTAAAAAGAGAAATAACTTTAATAAGGTATTATTTATAAGTAGACTTTGATGGGTAAAAATAGAGATTTAATACAGATATTGGCACTTGTAATAGTTGGAATGTTTATACCATTCCTTGGTTCAATGATTATTAACTTTGGTTTAGATTTTACAAATAAAGTCGATTTAATGAAGATCGTTTCAGCATTTGGTTATTTCTTAATTATTTTTGGAATAGAACTTGGTGTTGTATATCTATATTTTAACTTAACAAACCGCTATGCAAATAAAAATATTGAGAAATTCAAACCAAAAAGATAATTTAGTTAATCTTTTTTATTTAATCTATATTTAACCTTTTCATCTGTTAATTCTTTTATTGCGTTAGTTGCAATCCATCTGGCTGATTTAGAGTCGATTTTTCGAATTCCTCTTGCAATTTTTATTGCTTTAATGTTGAGATTCCTATTTTTCTTACCAATCTGCCGTAGTGCCCAGTTAATAGCTTTTTTAACATAATTACGTTCGTCAGTAGATTCTCTTTTTATAATTTGTAGGAACTCTTCAAATATTTTATCATTTGATTTTTTATCGTGAATAGATAGGGAAGCAATCAATGTAAATCCCGCTCTTTTTACAAATTCCTTTTCACATTTGCTCCATTCTACAATCTTTTCGTAGACAAATTGAGTTTTATAAAAAAGATGCATACAACAATTGTCACAAACGTCCCACGAGTCAAAATCATATACCCATTTTTCTAGCTGTTCTCCTGTGACAAGTTTTGGATCATCGATATGGGCTGCTAACATTTGCGCATCGCGAATACCGGATTCCCATAGTTTTAAAGCTAGATTATGATCTTTCCCAATTTCTTTTGCATACTCACGTAATTTTGTAACACTAATACCAAAATTGTTTTTTGGATTAATACCAAAACGTGCCATACCTTTTACAGCTTCAGGATCTTTTAAGGATTTTAATTTTCCAATTACATTGTTATATTCCATATTTATTAATGATAAAATTTATGAATTGGTATAAAATCTTTTTTAATAAATAAACATTTTATATCCAGACAATATCTCATAAACATATGTTTTCTATTCTCCTTCAAGTGGTCCTACCATTTACTCTTTCAGCAATTATAGTTGTTCTCATAATGTATATTGCTGAACGTTACGGAACAAAAATTGGGGGGATTTTCGGAACCCTTCCATCAACTATTGTTATCGCATTTATTTTTATTGCCCTAAACCAAAACGTTGATTTTGCTGCCAAATCAGCTGCTGTTGTTCCTGCAGAGTTGGGGATTAATGTGATTTTTCTGTTATTATTTGCACTTCTTGTCCACCGCTCTATATATGTTGCATTTTTTGGGTCGTTAACCATATGGGCAATATTGTCGCTTTTACTTTTTATTTTCAATTTGGAGAACGTATTCATTTCTATTTCAATATATATAATTATAATAATTATTGCCATTATTGTACTTGAACGAGTAAAAAAAATACCATCATCTGGTAATGTTACGGTACATTATAACCCATCAAAAATTGCTCTTCGTGGCATACTTGCAGGTACCGTAATTTCTATTGCTGTTATACTTTCAAATGTAGGAGCTATAATTAGTGGAATATTTTCTGTTTTCCCCGCTATTTTATCTTCGACAATGCTTATTTCGTTTAGAGAACATGGTCCAAAATTTGCTGCTGGTATGGCAAAATCAATGACAGTAGGTATTTCTAGTGTTGCAGTATATGCAGCGGCGATTCATTTTCTTTTTCCTGTTTATAATATTTATATTGGGACTTTTGCTGCTTATATAGTTTCTATAGTGGTAACATTGACAATTTTCAAGTTACGTGATAAAATACGTTGAGGATTTTCTTATTCAAATAAAATTTAAAAAAACCTTAGACATTAGTCCTCACTATAATATATGTTGGCGAACAATTTTACTACTTTGATTTTTCCAATCCGTCTATAGGTTGTTATTTGAGTTCTATTTTGTCTTTTGCTTCCCACCATTGTCTGAATGCTGCAAATCTAAAATAACACCTTCTATGTCACGAAGAATTAATTTACTTTCATCTTCGTTATAATCTGCTGTATATATATCCCCATTTTTATAGATTATTCCTAGATTAGAGTTATAAGCTGGTGTTTCTCCTAGTTGAAGTTCTGTATCAAATTCTTTGATACCATCCAATTGTTTGAATTTATAAGCATCTTCAGCCATTCCTATCATCGTTCTAAATGTCTGTATTTTTCTTTTGTCTTTCTCATTGCTAATTTGGTCTTTAATGTTAGTAATAATTGCAGGAATATCTTGAAGATTTACTACTAAAAGTATCTTTTTCCAAAACCAGTTATATGTTTTACTTCCACGTGCATTAATATGTTCGGGAGGTTTATTAGGGAACAATATAATTTTTCCATCAAGAGATCTATGTTTTTTTCTCCACTCATTTCGTCTTCTGTCAAACTCTCGTTTTTTATCGCTTATTTTTGACATTATTATTGCCTTCTTTTGAAGATTTTATATTACCAATAAAGGCAGTATAACTTAAGAACCTAATCAATTCACTATTTTTTATTTTTTTCGGAATATCTATATTCGATATTACAACTTCCTTCGATGGAAACCATACAAGGACCAACTGGTTTTTCGGGTTTGCATATTTTTCCAAACAGGGGGCATTCATGTGGTGACGATATCCCTCTTAATAATTCTCCACATCGACATCCTTTAGGATCTTTAAACTCCCTTTCCTTTAATACATCAAGATCCATTGCAAATTTTTTCCTCGCATCATACTTCTCAAACTTTTTCTTCAGAACAAGGCCCGACTGGGGAATAACTGGAAATCCTCTCCATTTTATGTCACCAGGCTTAAAGACTTCATTAATAGCCATTTGAGCCTTTACATTACCCTCATCTTTCACAACACGAATGTATTCGTTTTGAATATATGCTTTCTCATTCTTAATCTGTTTTACAAGCATCCAAACAGCCATCAGAATATCAATAGGTTCGAAACCCGCAACGACTTGGGGTATATAGTAATCTTCAGAAATAAATTCGTAAGGTCTTGTTCCAATTATTGTTGAGACATGACCAGGTTCAATAAGGCCGTCGATTTTTATTTCCCCCATATCAAGTAAAGCCTTCAAAGCATATGGTATAGTACGATGGCAACATAAAATTGAAAAATTACTTGGAGGATTTTTTAGTAAAACAGATGCTGTAGTGGGTGCCGTTGTTTCAAAACCGATGGCCATGAAAACAACTTCTTTATCTCTGTTGGTTTCTGCAATGGAAACGGCGTCATCTATTCCATATACCATCCGAACGTCGTATCCTTCTGTTCGAATGCTTTGTAAAGATTGTTTTTCACCAGGAACATTTATCATATCGCCAAAAGTTGTTACCGTTTTACCTTTTTGTGCTAATATTAACATTTCCTCGATTTCTCTCTGAGTTGTAACGCAGACGGGACACCCTGGTCCCTGACCGATCTCAATGCCACATTCCTTAAGCAACACATCCAAACCATGTTTTATTAATGTGTCTTGATGTGTTCCGCAGACATGCATAAATTTAAGATTTACATCCAATTTTTTTATCTCAATAACAATGTCTCTTGCTAGTTTTTTATCCCTAAGTGAAAACACTAGTTATATCCCCCCGCAGATAACATTTCTCTAAAAAGATCTAGTGTCTCTTGAGCTTCTTTTTCATTTAATTTTTCAATTGCAAAACCGGCATGGACAAGAACATAGTCACCAAGTTTTACATCTACAAGATTAACGTTAGCTTTACGTTTGGTACCATCTCCATAATCAATGATCGCAATCTCTTTTTCATTGTCGATTTCTATTATTTTTCCAGGTATTGCAAGACACATAATTTTGCAATTATACAACAAGGTAATATAAACTTTCTCCTGTTAAGATTAGTGATACAAATCTCCTTGCTTTCTTGAAATACCTTCTTATCGTCGGGCGAGTTTTAAGAATATAATTAAGAAAACTGGAATGAGAATTCGCCGGTTTTTAAGAGAAACAATACTGATTTATTTTTTGGCGTAGTAGCAATCAATCTTCTATATTATGGTGGTTTTCTCGGTTGGTTTGGCTTTATTCCATCACCTTTGATTTACGGAATTTTTAGTTTACCTGGAGATGCAAGTATTGCAATGGCAATAGGATTTTTTAGAAAAGATCTTGCAGTTGGTATGTTAATATCACCAGTTATGAACCCACTGTAGTTGATCATTGCAGCAATTATACTTGCAGTATATTTTCCATGTGTTGCTAAGTTAGTTGTCCTCCTCAAAGAATTAGGAATTATTGATATGATGAAATCTGTTGCAATAATGATTGTTTCCGCAGTTGCTGTAGGATTTACAATAAGAACTATTCTATTTGGATTTTATATCTTTTTTAGAAAAAGCTATCAAAAATAATTTTGTAGTCATCAAAACACTATTAAAAAGTTATCAATTACAGAAACCAGTTGTATGTTAGACATTAAACTTATTAGAGAAAATCCTGAATTAGTTAGAAAAAATTTGCAAAAACGAAAGAAAGAAGATTATCTCGATATGTTCGAACAATTAATTAAAAAAGATAAACAATGGAGAGAACTAAAGATACAGGTAGATGAACTTAGAAGAAAGAGAAATGATTTAACCAAAGAAATACAGAATCTAAAAAAAGATGGGAAGGAAGAAAATATTAAAAAGGTTGTTTTTGAAGCTAAGAAAATTCCTAAAAAAATAAAGAAAATGGAAGAACTCCAAAAGAAAGTTGAAGAAGAAAAAAACACACTATTGTTGCACATACCAAATCTCCTTCATAAAAGCGTTCCATATGGTGAAGGAGATGAAGGAAACGAAATTGTTTCAAAATGGGGCGAAAAACCGAAATTTGATTTTACACCAAAGTCCCATGTTGATTTGGTTGAGAACCTACAACTAGCGGACATTGAAAGAGCTGCAAAAACATCCGGAGCACGTTTTTATTACTTGGAAAATGAGTTAGTTGAGCTAGAGTTTGCATTGATATTTCATGCGGTGAAATTACTTAAAAAAAGAGGATTTACTCTGATTATTCCTCCAACACTTGTAAAAGGATTTGTGATGGAGGGAGGAGGTTTCCTTCCAACTTATAGAGAAGATGTATATAAGATACAAGATGAGGATTTGTTTCTTGCTGGTACATCTGAAGCACCACTTATAGGAATGCATTCAGATGAAATTTTATATAATAAGGATTTTCCAATACGATATGCTGGTTTTTCCACTTGCTTTAGAACAGAAGCTGGTGCCCATGGAAAGGATACAAAAGGAATTTTTAGAACACACCATTTTGAAAAAGTAGAACAAATTTCGATAACTAGTCCAAAAGATAGCTGGAAAGAACATGATTATTTGTTTGAGACAGCAGAGTTGTTCTGGCAATCTCTAAGAATTCCTTATCAGAAGGTTAACATTTGCACTGGAGATATTGGAATTGTTGCAGCAAAGAAATATGATTTAGAAACATGGTATCCTGCACAACAAAAGTATAGAGAACTTGTTTCTACAAGTAACTGTACTGATTACCAGGCAAGAAGATTAAAGATTAGGTATAGAGAAAAGGATGGTATGCCAACACAAATTTGTCATACCCTAAATTCAACGCTTATAGCTATTCAACGAGGATTGACATGTATTCTAGAAAACTATCAAAAGAACGACGGTAGTATAACAGTACCAAAAGCTCTACATAAATATGTTGATTTTAAGGAAATTACTAAACATTAATATTAAATATTAACAGTTAGTATTAGTTAATGTCTCTATGACATTTTAATAGTATTATCTGAATTTTTTCTTCGAAGATTATACTCAAATTGTCTTTTTTAAATTGATAGATTTAGGAGTAACCTCCAATTTTCAGACTCGGATCTCCAAGTAGTACCCATTGTGTGACTGTTTTTGGATGGCCTTCTTCAAGATTATTCATATCAAATGAGTTTATATAACTAGTTAACGTTTGTTGGTATGCGTCTCCTAGAATATCATGTCCCTTTTCACCGTATTGCCTGAAAAATTCACTAGTAACCCATGCATCTCCTCCACCAGTAGTACAATCAACACCTGGAACTCCATAACCAAGACCTGAATTACCCATAGTTGCTATTGCTCCACCGTTTGGATTACGAATAATACGCCAACTCATACATTCTGGAACAGGAGCTCCATGACACCACATATATGACTTTGGTAAAGCAGGAAATAAAAATTCAAGACCTTCAAATAATCCAGGGACTATCGAAACATTAAATTGGCTATTATGACATCCACCAATGACCATAATAGGTAGTTTATCCCCATTCGATAGTGTATCAATTGGGAAATTTTGCTTAGAAATTTTAAGAAAATCTAATGGACGGAAAATACGGAGTGTAGTAACAAGTAATCCTGTTACACTTGCAGGACCACGATCCCCAGGTATACCAGGATATTGATCTCCCCAGGAATTTGGACTACCGTGACCTGAGAAAAACACAAAACCGCTACCCTCGTTAAACGCGTTGATTACATCATCCATTCCAGTGAATTTACCATTAGATGCCCATAAGATTTCCCTTTCAAAATCTTCGGGCATGTAGGATAATGCACCTCCACGACCCATTGGGGCTTTCTCTCCCGTAACCCACTCTCCTTCGTAATACATTTCTGTATTATTTCTCCAGTCAGAAAAGATGATTTGTGATTCATCATTTTCAACCCAAACATATATGCTACTAAGGTTTCCATATGGTTTCGGATCGTACGATTTTCCACGGATTGTTAATATTCCACCAACATATGATACATTGGCATAATAGAAAAATTCATTACAATATGCAT
>DAOWFO010000026.1 GCA_030637965.1 Thermoplasmata archaeon | reverse complement strand
TCTTCAACAGGTGGTTCTTTCTCTTCTTCAACAGGTGGTTCTTTCTCTTCTTCAACAGGTGGTTCTTTCTCTTCTTCAACAGGTGGTTCTTTCTCTTCTTCAACAGGTGGTTCTTTCTCTTCTTCAGGAGGCTCCGCTTCTTCTATAGGTGGCACCTCTACTGGTTTAGGTTTTTCCTCTCCTTTTTTTGTAGTTTTCTTTTCTTTTTTATCAGATTTCTCGCCCTCTGGTTTCTCTGCCTTAGTTGTTTTTTTCTCCTTTATTTCTATCGTTGGAAGAGATAGAACCTGTGTTTTGTGAATTTCCACTCTCTTAACTGGATATAATTTCTTGCAATTTTTGTAAATATCACTACCTGTTTTTCCATCAATAATGTTTTTTACAAATTCGGCAAATGTACTTGTTTTAGCTTGATTAGAAATTGTTTTTTTCATAGTCTCTCGAACTATTTTTCTTTGTGAATTTTGAATACGTTTATCTGTAGTAGCAAATGGTTTTACCCTTATTAACGCACCGTCACGCGTGTTAACATCATATACTCCATCAATTTTCGATCTTTTTCTTCTTATCATTCTTCTAAGATAATCTGATGTAAGAGTATGTCCCATATAATTTGTAAGTGCATTTGATCCTTCAATTTTATATATCTTAAAAAAAAGTTTAATATGGGATTTTCTGAAATCGTTTGTTAAGTCCTGAAGAGAAACCTCTGTTACCCTGTTGAGGATTTTATCGGGGCTGTCTGATAGTGTATCAGCTGCAGTAATGTTATCAAAAGAGGGTGGTAATAGGATATTATACCAACTTTTTGATTTCCATTTATCTTTTATTTTTCGTGCTGCTGTTCTTGACCGTGCTTTTGCCATAACTATCACTTTATTAATAACTTTAATATATCGTAATGGTTTTTTCGGTAACACACTCTATATACTTAAAATTATGCTGCTGAAAATTAGAAAAATATTTTTTGTTCACATCAATAAAATCAACTTACATAAATTATTTTTCAAAAGAAATTCTAAATAAAAAATATAAAGTGATACAAAAATAATATTTAAATATAATAAGAAAAGAAATCTTTTTGATATTTCTGAAGCAATTTAAATTATTTATTGCTAATAATAAATACAAACCTTAGGTGAAAATAAATGAAAAAACTATTCACCCTTTTTATTAAATGAAAAATTTTATGTCTTTGGAAAATAACATTAAGTATAAATTGATTCTCGAATTGTGAGTTAGAATGGATAACCCAATATGCCCACTTGAATACCGTTATGGTAGAGAAGAATTAAAAGAAATTTTTGGTGAGACCTGTCGACTACAATTCTTGCTTGATGTTGAAGCCGCATTAGCGAGAGCTCATGCAAAAATAGGAAATATTCCTAAAAGTGCTGCTAATGAAATATCTCAAAAAGCTTCTATTAAATATGTCAAGGTTGAACGCGTAAAAGAAATTGAAAATGAAACTAAACATGATATTATGTCTGTTACAAAAGCACTTGCAGAGGTATGTAATGGCGAAGCGGAAAAATACATTCATCTTGGAGCAACAAGCTATGATATTGTAGATACTGCAAATGCCTTACAATTCGCTGAATCAACAACATACATTCAAAAGAGTTTAAAAGATCTTAGAAAAACTTTATTAAATCTTGCAAAGAAACATAAAAAAACGGTAATGCTTGGAAGAACACATGGTCAGCATACAATACCAATTACATTTGGTCTTAAGATGGCGAGTTATGCGATGGAAATTGAAAGACATCTAGAACGTATGTTTGAATGTAAAAGTCGACTTCTAGTAGGAAAGCTTTCAGGAGCAGTTGGTACTGGTGCTGCATTGGGAAAGAATGCTTTGGAATTACAGGAGGAAATGCTAAAAGATTTGAAACTTGGGGTGGAAGATGTTTCCACACAAATAGTGTGCAGAGATAGATACAATGAATTACTTAGTGTTCTTGGCAATATTGCCACTAGCATGGAGAAATTTGGTACGGAAATTCGAAACCTTCAAAGAGATGAAATTGGTGAAGTAGCTGAAGCTTTTGAGGCGAAAAAACAGGTTGGATCTTCTACAATGCCTCATAAAAGAAATCCAATTACTTCCGAACAAATTTGTGGATTAGCTCGGTTGGTACGTAGTTTTATAACTCCAACTTTCGAAAACGCAATCCAATGGCATGAACGAGATCTGTGCAATTCTTCAAGCGAACGTTTTATACTTGCACATTCTTTAATACTTACCGATTGGATAATTTATAAAACAAATGATGTGTTCAAGAATTTGAAAGTATTACCTGAGAGAATGTTAAAAAACATGGAAATTTCAAAAGGACTCCCCATGGCTGAATCTATGATGACAACACTTATAGGCAAAGGAATGGGACGTGGGGAAGCACATGAACTGATGAGAAAAATATCACTTAAAGCAGCCCATAAGGATAGATCATTGATTGAAGTTTTTTCTGAAGAAAATAAGAAATTAAAATTTTTATCAAACAAAGAAATAAATGATACTTTGAATCCAGAAAATTATCTAGGAGCTACTGAAAAGATAATTGACAGAGTTATAAACAAACTTGAAAGAAAATAATAGAATGTCGATAGTATGAATAATTTAGAAAAGATAACATCAAATACTGAGGAAACTGTTACAATAGAAGAATTAAAAACTGTTTTAGAAAAAACTAAACCGAAAGCATATATCGGTTTTGAGCCATCTGGATCAGTTCACCTTGGTTGGAAAATATGCTCTAATAAAATTAAGGATTTTATTGATTGTGGCTTTGATTTTATAATACTTCTTGCTGACTGGCATGCATATATTAACGATAAACTTGGTGGAGATATTGAACAGATTAAACTTTGTGGTAAATATATGGAAGATTGCTTTATTGCAATGGGTGTAGATAGAAATAAAGCAAATTTTGTTTATGCTAGCGACTATATAAGCGATCCCAAGTATTGGGAATTTGTCTTAAGAACCTCTAAAGCAACATCGGTTGCACGCGTTAAACGCGCTATGGATATAATGGGTAGAGCTGAAGAAGATGCGGAAAAAGATTTATCTAAACTTTTTTACCCTGTTATGCAGGTATCTGATATATTTTATCTTGATTTAGATGTTGCATATGGTGGTACAGATCAACGTCATGCACATATGCTTGCCAGAGATGTGTCCAAAAGACTTGGAATAAAATCTCCAGTTGCTATACACACACCTCTTTTAACTGGACTTCAGGCAGGTGGTCGTATGGATCCTATCGAGAATAAAATGAGTAAAAGCAAGCCAGATTCTATGATCTCAATTCATGACAATCCAGATAACGTAAATTCAAAGATTAAAAAGGCATATTGTCCCGAAAAACAGGTCGAAGGAAATCCAATCTTAGAAATGTGTAAATTTGTTATCTTCCCTGAATTAAAAGGAGAAGCATTTCTGATTGAAAGGCCTGAAAAATTTGGTGGAAATCTAGAATTTAATTTCTATAAAGATCTAGAAACAGCTTTTATCAATGGCCTTCATCCTCTCGATCTAAAGAATGCAACTGCAATTAATGTAAATAAAATACTTAAACCGATTCACAAGTATTTTGAAAAAAATCCTTTGAATTATAACAAAATGAAAAAGTTGGAAATTATCCGATAAATATTAGTTTTTGAAAAAAATCCTTTAAAACTTCAACCTAACTTTTTTATTAATTCATTTTTTTCATCTCTTAAAACTTACACAATAGATATCAATTTTCTCATCATCAAACCATTGGCTAATTATTATTTGTGATTTTAATCCAGCTTTATTGAGATATTTGTTAAGCTTTTTTCTATTTGAAAGTGTACTAAAAACAAAATATGCACGACCATTTTTTTTTAGACGTTTATTAAGACCTTCAATAAATCGTTTTGTTAATTTAAGACCATCAACACCACCATCTGTTGCAATATCAAACCATCCAGTTCCGCCTATTCGCTCTTTTACTAAAGTGGGTAAATAAGGAGGATTGAAAATTATAACATCAAATCTCTCAAATTTATTAAGTATTAAAAAAAGATCACCATATCTAATTTCTATAGAACCTTTCAATAAAGGTTTATTTATTTGATAGTTATATTTTACAAGTTTTATTGCATTTGGATTTATATCAGTGCAGATCACTTCAGCTCCAATTCGTGCACATTCTAGAGCTACAATCCCACATCCTGTTCCAATCTCAAGAACTGCATCTCCTTTATTTACCTTAATTGCTTCAATGAGTTGGAATGTATCCTCCGCGGGCTCGTAAACTTCTGGATAAATTTCTATTGTAAGTCCATTGAAATGAAAGGCTTTACTTAAGAGACTATCTTTAGACGTTTTCTGAAGTGATATTTCCTCTGATTTCACAATGTGATTCTGATATTTCATTAACTACTATCTCCACAACACATTCAGGAGCGAATAAATTAACAAAGATCTTTGCCATTTCTTTAATTATTATTTTAAAATTTTACTCTCCGAAACCTTCCCAGACATTTATTTGAACTATTCGTATTGATAAAAACTCCTATTTTTCATGTTATGTTGTATAACATCATTTTTTTATATCAGTTAAAACGTTTGTTAACTTATACTGTTAATCTATTTTATTTGACTTTTAATCTATTTCTTTTTTGAGGATATAATAAAATTTATCTCTAGCATTCCTTTCGATCCAAGGACAATGACCGCATTTTGCTAATAGGAAAAATCGAAAATCTGTTAGCATGTGAGAAAGGGTTTTTTCAATTCCTTTGTATGGATGAGGATCATATTCTCCGTGTATTGCAATTACTGGACATTGAATTTTTTTTCCAAGTTTAAGAAGTTTTTCACTACGTCTTAATTCCTCAGCATCTTTCCATACGCTATGATAGACTTGGAAATTGCAATCTATTTCCTCACTTTCGTTTTTGAGAGGATCATATGAATCTGCTTTAGAAATCAATTTACTAAATTTTTTTAGGACCATATTTTTGTCCTGAATAGTCGGATCTTTTAGGGTTTTCATTAACTTAAGTAACTCCCTTTTTTCATCTTTGCTAAGACGACCTAATCGAGTTTTCATGATGTTTTTAGCATGTTTCTCTTCAAAACTTCCGCTACCTACAAGTATGATTTTTTTTACAAATAATGGATAACGGGCAGCAAAGATGAAACTGAGTATCGCCCCCCACGAATAACCTATCAATATCACAGGGATATTTCCATTTTTTTTCAGTATGTTATTTAACTCAATGACTTGTCCATCAATTGTTGTTGCTGTTTGAAGTGGTTCTAATACTCCCCAAATTGAGGAAAGTTCTTTGGCCACTGGTGTCATTTCTCCACATGCACCAGGACCACCATGAATAACAGCAATATTAAATGGAGAATTTCCATATTTTCTTATATTTTTCATATTTGTACTTGATTATAGATTTACTATTTTTAATAACTACTTATTGAAGGTTAATTTTTAATACTCATAAGAAGAATTTTTTATTAAAAGGTCTGAGAATTTACCTATGAGTAACAATATTAACCCTTAAATTATAAGCAATTTAGATTAGGTTCATAATCAATATAAGAAATAAAACAAGAAGGTTTTTATATTCAATGCTAATCTATAACACAATTAATTAGTGAGGAGAGAATATGGCAAAAGGAGAAATGTGGGGAAAGATAGGAAGCTGGGCATTTTTAATAGGGGTAATAATCGCCTTATTAGTAGGATTATATGCTGCCTATAACCTTGAAACAAATGGAGAAACATTTGGTGGAATAATTGCTTGGGTACTTGCAGTTCTTGGTGCAATTGTAGGTTTTGTATCGGCATATGGAATGGGAACTATTACAGAAAAAGAAGTACCAAGTTTTTTACTTGCGGGAATAGCACTTGTTGTAATGTATGGTGTATTTAAAGGAATTGAATTAGATCCATGGATAGGTTCGTTATTTCATGGAATTTCAATGAGTCTATCAATATTAATTGCTCCAGCCGTAGGTATTTTAGCAATAAAAGCAATTTGGGACATTGGAAAAGATCGATAATATCCTACATTTTTTTCTTTTTCTTTCCTTGAAAATCATCCAAATCTATTCCCACTGCTACGGCAAATACTGGGACTATAGAGGTTTTAGACCTCTAGCTTTCTTTTTATCCCGTACTAACCTACTCTTTCAAAATTCTATCTAACCACGAGTAGCAATAGTACGTACAAGGGGTTTCTAGTGTTTCGGTTTTGGAAAAAGAAATAAATCAGGTTAAACCAAGGATTTAATACGAGTACTCATCAATGGGGGGTTCATTGTCTGATTTATGTTGAAATTCATTTTTAGATATTGCTATCAATATTAGACCTACTAATGCAAGAATACTCGAGGCGAAAATTGGACCAACTGTAAATAAGCCAATTATGCTCATAACTATTGCTATGCCCCACATCTTTCTTTTTAACGCAAGTATCCCACCTAATAAAGGGAATATTGATAGAATTATTCCAATTGTCGCACAAATACTTAGAAATGTCTCAATTTGTTCCACAGTAATTTCTATTCCACTTTGCTGAAGTTGCTCTAATATAGATGGATCAATAGTATTAACATCAATTAAAAGGGAAGAAACCCATGTAATAAGCCCAATTAATCCTGCAAGAATTAATAAAATACCAGCAATCATTGGTTTGTAGCTCACAGGTAAAACATTATCCATTTGTTCATCATCCATATTCTCCACTCAATCACAATCACGAATAATTTACTATTATATTAGATTTAAAAAAATTTTGGCTTATAGATTATTATGATTTGAGGTGTTTTGCTCGATTTCCCATAGCATCGTATGTTGCATATTTATAGAGTTCACCGAGAGTGGGATAATTGAAACATGTATCAATAAATAAATTGCTACTTGCACCCATTATCAAGGCACTTACACCAATGTGAATTAATTCTGAGGCCATCTCACCAATAACATGTACACCCAGAAGCTTCATAGGGCAATTAATATCGTTGTTGAATTCAAAGATCAAT